>JAKIZQ010000129.1 GCA_022707945.1 Bdellovibrionales bacterium | reverse complement strand
CGCAATGGGGTCTGTTCTGTTAAATTTAGATAAATTGTGCAGAAAAGAACTTGGAATAAAAGTGGTGTACTTTCTTAACGTAGAAAAAAAGAACAGGACTAAATTTTTTACTCCAATAAAAACGGCTTTTGACTTTTTTCTACAGTTCCATTCTGATGCATTCAACCTTGATGTTCAGAGTATGAGACTAATGAATAAACACATAAGTGGAGTTTTACCAGCGGTTGTGCTGAAAGATAAATATTATGATGATGTTGATAATGTTCTTTCAAGTTTTAGTTGTGCAAAAATGGCGCAGTTGGAAAAACTCTACATTCAAGGAAAAGCAAGGCTTTGCGGGGCTGAACTAGTTGGTGACATAGAGATAGTGAATACAAAAAATGATATCTATGATATTCAAGGAAAAGTAGAAAATAAAAAGATCAGGAGATAGTGAAATGACAGAGAATGGTTTTGACAGAGCTCATCTTACGGAATTCAGGGTTGTTGCAGAAAGTGCTTTTTATACTAACAACGTGGAAAAAGTTAATACTATAGAAAAGGCGTACAAACTTGCCTTAAAGAACCCAGGCACCATAGTTACAGATCAAAAAGTGCATCAACCTCAAAAGATAGGTTATCCAAAAGATGCCAAGGTCCTGCTTTTTAACGACGGTGGAGTTTTTGGACGTACTGCCGCTGCAAGGAGGATACTGGGAGATAAAGATGTTACTTCTGCAAAGTATAGTCCTATTATAAGAGAGGCTGTGTTCGAACTATCAAGGAAAGAAAAACTGTATCATGCTCAAAGTTATATAGGTTTGCACAAAGATTTTATGGTTAAAGCAAACCTCTTGATACCTGCTGGCTACGAAAATAATATTCTTTCTTGGCTGAGCAATTTTCAAGAGATGACTCCACACTTTAACGAAATGTACAAAAAATCACTAAAACTTGGAGAGAACGATATATACATAGTGTCTGATCCAGATTGGAAGCATCCAGATTTTCCATATGGACTTTCATTTTTTTCACCAGAAGAAAACGTCGCTGTAATACTTGGCATGAGATATTTTGGAGAATTCAAAAAGGGTACTCTAACGCTTGCCTGGGGTATAGCAGATAGGCACGGATATGCTTCATGTCATGGTGGATTAAAATCTTATAACGATAAAAAATATGTAGCGGCCTTTTTTGGTCTTTCTGGTAGTGGAAAATCTACACTTACTCATGCTCGTCATGGTGGAAAATACGATGTAACTATACTTCACGACGATGCTTTCATAATTAATCAGGAAACATATAAGTCTATTGCTCTTGAACCTGCATATTTTGACAAGACATCCGATTATAAGATAGGCGATGAAGCAAATAAGTTTATTGTTACAGCACAAAACGTTGGTGTTACTTTAGACGATAAAGGTAAAGTTATACTTGTTACAGAAGACATAAGAAACGCTAATGGTAGAGCTGTAAAGAGCAGGTTGTGGTCGCCAAACAGGGTCGACAAGATGGAAAAAGAAATAAATGCCATATTCTGGCTAATGAAAGACCCTTGTGTTCCACCGGTGTTAAAGATAAATGATCCAGTACTTGCTTCTGCAATGGGTGCTGTGCTTGCCACAAAAAGAAGTTCTGCAGAAAGGTTGGCTGCAGGCGTTGACCCAAATGCGTTGGTATTTGAACCATATGCTAATCCTTTCAGGACCTACCCATTAAAGAACGATTATCTAAAATTCAAATCCCTTTTCGAAAGAAAAGTTGATTGTTATATTTTGAATACAGGGCACTTTATGGACGAAAAAGTCACCCCACAGGTTACTTTATCCATAATAGAGGCTCTAGCTGGCAAGGACATGACTGGGTACAATAAGTTATTTGGGCTCGATGCTTTTGAATATCATTCAGGCGGTATGAAACTACCAGAAGAAAATAACTGGCGTCAGAGTTTTAAAGGCCAGATAGCGTCAAGGATAGAGTACATCAAGAGCTTAGACGACAGGAACAAACTTCCAGAAGAAGTGCTTAATGCAATGAGTGATGTTCTAAGTAAACTGTGACCGATATATTATTCTAGAACGTCAATGTGATCGTAGTAAAAACTCATCCTTTTTTGCATCATTTCGTCTATTTTTTCTTGTAAGTTTTTCTGTTTTTCTTCTAATAGTCTTAGCCTGGATATGGTTACATCTTTTCTTTGATCATCATCCATGCCGTCTTCGCACATGATAGGTTGAACTTGTTCTAGCTCATTGTCTGTTTCTATAGTTCCACCAGTAACAGTTACTGGTATTACTCTTTGTTGAGCCATTAAAGGGGCTGAAAGTGTTAGTATCACTATTGCTGCTAAAATTTTCATAAGATCAATTCCTCCAAAATATTGAACGTAATATTAATACTTTTTTCTGCAAAAGGAATGCCAATTATTTTGTTAGAGAAAAATCTTTAATATTAAGTGGTTATAAGGGCAATTAATAATATTAAGTGTTGCTATTCTAGATCAATGTATAAAATTTTAACACTATTTATAAGAAGAGGCTTTTTTGGATATTGATAATACTAAGGATATTTTATGGTCTGTTTTTTGCATTAATTAATAGATATGAAAAGACTGCTATCCATGCTTGCTCTAGTTTTTTCTTTTGGTTTGTTTGCTGATGATGTTTGTGAACAAGTTCATAACTGGGAAAAATTGAGCTCACTACAACAGACAAAAGCAACTTCATTAGTGTACTCAATATTCAAGTTGGAACAAAATATTTTAGATGAATTTAAAATACCATTGAACACTACTTATTATTCTACAGATCTCAACGTAAAGTATATTGGAGAATATCCCAACAGTAAAAATGCTTCTGTCATAGTTGGTTATGTTCCTTTACAATTCGTTGAATATTATGAAGATGAATTACAAAAATTCTATGACAAAAAAGATGACCTTAATGTAGTTCCCAGACTTGATGTTATTTTGGCAATACATTATACAGAAAGTAATTTTATACCAACAGCGTTAGGTGGCAGAAAAGATAATCCTGCCTTTGGAATGATGCAATTAACAATAAATACTGCTGAAGATCTTTATAGAAGGGATAAAGAGGAATATAAAAAATATTTCAGTATAGAAAACAAGAAAGTGGTTTTTAATTCAACTAAAAATCAGGTGTCTTTGACAATA
>JAKIZQ010000128.1 GCA_022707945.1 Bdellovibrionales bacterium | reverse complement strand
GGTTTAAATACAAGTTATCAATTAGGGGATGGAACTCTTACTCAAAGAAACTTCCCTGTACAGGTACTAGGAATAATAGATGCTGTTAAAGTATATGCTGGAGGAAGTATACATTCGTTTGCTATTACTTCTGACGGTAGTGTTTGGACTTGGGGAGCCTTAAATAACAACTACGGTTTCTTGGGTATAGGTACTAGTGGATATTTAACTCAATACTATGGTTTGCAAAGAACTTGAAAAGATAGATAACTCACAAAATGTAATAGCCTCTTATCTTGCAGCAATTTTTGGTGATTGTATGGCAGATCAAGCAAGGTTTGGCTACTTTATTGACGTTACTGCTAATCTGTATCTAAAGCATACCGATATAATACACAGCGCTATTCAAAATGAAAGTTTACCAAAAGTCTTTGAAAAGTTCCCTGATTATGCATCATGTTTCGAATCTGTTGATGAATATATGAAGAATACCGTTGCACCAGCCTTGAAGAAAATTGATATATCACTAACTTTAGAAGCTGCAGGTGAGCAACTTGAACCTGTATTTGGTGGAGTTCCTGAGTGCATAGATGGTCTTTTTGGTGAGGAATCTATTGAAAAATTGAAAAAGCGAATGCAGTTGAATTACAACAAAAAGCTATAGCAGATCCTACTATACCGCAAGAAAAGATGATGATACTGCCATAATTATAGATAGAAATATGACTAATTAAGTTTGACTTCATCTTCCAAATTTGTTAAAAACTAGTCCCTAATGAACTTTAATCTTTTGGAGCAAAGTATCGGCCATAAGTTCTCCAACTATGAGGTTCTATCAGAAGCCTTAACTCACAGGTCTTATTCAAACGAAGATGAAAGGAATAAAAAGAATTACGAAAGACTAGAGCTTTTGGGCGACGCTGTTTTAGAACTTGCAATAACCGATATACTAATGAACAAATATCCAGATAGCTCAGAAGGAGAGCTTTCTAAAGCTCGTTCTGCGCTTGTTAAAGCAGGCATACTTGCCAAGGTGGCAAGGAGTATTGAACTTGGTAATTATATAAGATTAGGGAAGGGTGAAGATCTTTCTGGGGGTAGAGACAGAGATAGCATACTTTCTTGTGCTATGGAGGCTCTACTGGGTGCTGTATATATTGATGCTGGTTTTGAAAGATCACAAATGGTGGTAGCAAAACTTTGGGGCCATATAGTAGACATGGTCTTTTCTGAAGAGTATGATGTAGATTATAAAACTAAGTTACAAGAACTTATGCAGTCAAGATATAGAGTGCTTCCTGCGTACAGTGTGGTCAATATCTCTGGACCATCCCACAACAGAGTTTTTAAGGTAATGGTCTCTGCTGGAGATATAAACCAGACCGGTCTTGGGAAGAATAAAAAAGAGGCGGCTCAAAAGGCGGCCAGTATGGCCTTGAAAGCCATGCAAGAGGAGACTAGAATATGATAATTCCAATCTTCCTTACGGGTCTTGGATGTTCTAAAGAACAACCATGTGTGTTTTGTAATCAAGAGTTTGCAACATCAAAAACAGCTGTTAGTACAGATGAAGAGATAAAGAACAGAATATTAAGTACACTAACTGAATACCTTGTAGAGCCACAAAGCCTTGAATATCCAATAGATATAGCTTTTTATGGTTCAACTTTTACGTCATTGCAGTTTGCCTATCAAAAAGAACTACTTAAATATACACAAGAAACCTTTGAAACACTTACTCAAAAGAGCTACAAAACCCATCTAAAGATACGTATATCTACACGTCCTGATCAGGTAAGAAGAGAAGAATTGTTGGACCTAAAGATACGTTTTAATTTAGAAATAGTAGAATTGGGTGTGCAGTCCATGAGTGACAACGTGCTTTTAATATCAAGAAGAGGGCACACAAGAAAAGATGTTAAAAGGGCGGTTAAAGATCTTAGAGAAATAGGGATACAAGTATCCTGTCATCAAATGATAGGGCTTCCCGGTTCAAGTATTGATAATGAGGTTGAAACAGCTAAAGATATAATAAAGCTAAAACCTAAATATGTAAGGATACATCCAACTCTTGTACTTAGAGAAACTGTGCTGGAAGAGATGTACAGAAGTGGGGAATATAAACCGCACCCTCTCATAGAAGCAGTTGATATTACAGAAAAAGTTCTTAGGATTTATAGAGAAGCTGGTATAAAGGTAACAAGGATAGGCTTACACCCAAGCGAGCTTTTAATGGACAATATTGTTGCAGGGCCTTGGCATCCAGCGTTTAGGGAACTTGTAGAAGGTAAATACCTTTTAAATGAAGCATCCAAACAACTTAAGGATAAAAAGGGAACGCACATAAATATTCGCATATCACCACAGGACGAGACCTATATAAGAGGCGAAAAAAACAGCAATTACAAGTGGTTAATAGATACTTTTGAACTTTCATCCCTTGATATAATAAAAGATACTAGCCTTGAAAGAGGGTTTTTAAGTGTAGAAAAGACTAAAAAACCAGCTTTGCAAAGTACCCAAGAAGAACTCAGGGCATAATTTAAGTTTTAAGGACACTTTAGTTAATCCCAAAGGGCTAGCTTTGGGTGGCTTTGTCTACCTTGTCATAAAAGCAGATTACTAAATGTCGCATAATTAATCTTATGTAAAGTAAGATATCAAGAAGGCCAATGACAAGCCTCAAGACGTGTTTATACCGTAACACTAAACCAAACTTTGTTTTATTGATTTTTATACAATAATTAAATAAATAAAAACTTCTAAAACAATCAGTTAATGAACTTAATTAAAGTTAAACTTTAAGTTTACTTAATTTACCCTACTAAAGCTAAAAATTACTTTAATTTTTCTTTCTTATTATATAATATTATTCTATATTATATGTATATTATTGCTAGATACTAAACTAATACTAGTTTAATAAGTAAACTAAGTCGTTGGATATGAATGGATATCTAATTAGATGGTTTATTATTTCTAAATAATGTTTATTATGTAAACTAAATAGACCTATTCTTTGGCAGGATAGACTAGGTTAAAATAATGGATAGGCATGAATAATCAAAGTTATATTGAATTTATATACTCTATTTTAGGACACGTTGTCCCTATGGAGCCTGATATCCATAGGGCAACTCAGTCTCTCACTCCATCTTAACCCTCCCTATACGGTCGGCTTAAGCTGTC
>JAKIZQ010000127.1 GCA_022707945.1 Bdellovibrionales bacterium | reverse complement strand
AATCGGGCCAGACCTTTTGTTTATTATCCCTCTTATGTATATCCTATTGGTGCCTTCTTCTCTTTTGAATTCCAATTCTGTCGGACTAAGGCCTGTTATTGTCTGATTAACTATGTTTATGTATGAGGTGTCTGGTATTTTGCTTATTATTGCTTGTTCTCCGTCGTTGCCAGGGCGTATTATTATTTCTGCACAGTTACTATTTATTTGAAGTCCGCTTATTTGAGCGCTGTAACAGTTAGAAAGATCATCCCATGACCACATAAGACCGGTCTTTTGATCGTCAAAAATAGAATCAACACCTATTATATCGCCGTTTATTTTTTCCAGCTTTAATGAAAGAAGCTTATTCTTCCATGCAGAAAGTTCAGAGGCTTTAAAAGTAGGGTCTCCACTGCCTACTATGATAAGATTGCCATTCAAAACACCGTTCTTTATTTTTGAGTCGCTGTATAGTTTGGTCTGAAAGCGATACTCAGAGTTAAGTGCTTTTAATGCAGAAGCGGCAATGACGATCTTCATGTTGCTTGCTGGTCTGAACCTTTTATTCTTGTTCATAGAAAAAAGGTTGGTGCCATCCTTTACCCTTATAACATCAGCACCCCAAAATATATCTTTGGCGTCGTCACTGTGAAACAATATCTCTAACTCTGTTCTTAACTGTTCAGAGTTAAACTCAGCAGCAGAGTTATATTTTGGCAGTAAAAGTAAGGTGAATATTATTATAACTTTGTTCAAAGTGGTTAGCATTCATGAGGCTCCTGTTATCGGTAGAAAGTCCATGTCCGCTTAAATAGGATATATACGTCATAAGTCCATATCCAAGGGACACAGTTGTTTTCATTCCTTTATTATCTGTTATAGTAGCATAAAAGTCTGCGTTAAGCCTGTAACCTATACCGCTCTGGGTGTTTGCTATTTCTGAACTATCTAACAGCTTATTTAACCATAGAAAATCAAAGGCAAAGTTAAGTCCATATCCCTGATTAAAAGCTACTTTTTTATCTAGCCCAAAAGAAAGTCCTTTAGCAGTACTTTTACTTATATAGTCGGGGAATGTTATAACAGGGAATTTGTGTTGGTGATAAGATATCTTTATAGACGTAGAAGAACTGCCATCTCTTTTATCTGGCATATATCTTAATCGTATTCCACCATCTATCCACCAAGGCGATATAACAACACTATTAGGTACTGTAGGTTCTTTTTTTGAACCAAGCGTTACAAGCATTCCTTTTATCCAAGTTACATCTATACCCAACCAACTGGTTGCCCAAAATGTGCCTTCTACCGTTGCTGCTGGGAACACATTTAGTTTGCCTATTAGTATTGCGTCAGCAGTATTTTGTTTTAGCTGCATTGCGCTTATGCCTGTAGAAAGTTCTATTCTTCTAAATCTATAAGCCTGACGCTGAGCATCCAATTCTTTATATACGGGATGGTTCATTATGAGTTCCATTTCTGTATCTTGTTTGGCTTTTTCATCTTGAGCATATACTTGTTCAGACGATAAAGTTAAGATCGTTGTTAATATTAGAAAAAAACTACCCCACATAGTTCAAATTATATCTGTGAAAGGATTCAATGCCATTAAAAATGTCTTTAATGACTATAATATTGTTATTGTAAAATTTTCAAAACTAGTGTATAAAAACTGTACAGATTTTGAGAGCTTATTTAGTCGTTTATAGTACTAGCTGTTTTTAAGGATCCTAACTCGCTGTACTCATCCTCAAGTTAATTAATGGTATGGAAATTGCAGTAAAAGGCTAGATAGGACCATTTTGTGGAGGTTTTTATATGTACCTGATTAAAAGAACGGCTTTGTTGATTGCTATTTTATCTCTTTCTTTTGTAGGATGTGGAAACAATACAGAGGATCCAAATACGGACCCACAGGCATCAGAGATAACATCTACGAGCTCTTTGTCATATACAGGGAAGTCTGACGCTGCTGATATAAGTATTATAATAGCAGACAACTACCTTAATAAAGTTTTGAAAGGTAATCCATACGGGGCTGATCCTGTAGTGGCTCCTTGTGATGCAACTTTTGATAAAGCAGATGTAAAAATACAGGGACTTTCTTATTACGGTAACAGCATCGATATTACTTGTGATAAACAAAATTCTGATAATGAGTTCACTTTACTGCCTATGGGAAGCAATCCAAATGGTGACTTTGGATATTATACTCTTTGTGCAAACGGCGCTTATTACTTTATAGAGTTTCCTGTAGTTTTTCCTATAGTATTAACAGCACAGAGTGAACATCATGAAATAACAAACCTGCTTTTGAGCGGCAATAAAGTTTTTGATTGTGATGGGTCTGACGGCAACGAATATGAAGTTACTTTTTATAGCAATTACAAACCAGGTAGTCTTGCTATAGAAGCAGATTTTAACACAAGGACTAACGTATTCACTGGTGTTGTAGGCGTTAATCTTAAGAATGATAACGATAACGAAATACAGCTTTTCTTTGAATAGATATTGTAATTAAGGGAGACCTAAGATGAAAAATAAATATTTGTTAAGTATACTTGCTTTAACAATCTTTGCAATCACAGCCTGTGATAACGTTACTACAAATCCCGATCCTGCAGAACCTGTAGTAAACAAACTTATATTCCAAGCCGAAGCTGAGTCTGGGGGCACAGTAAAAGTAGAGCTTAACGATACTTTTATAGAGTCTTTGTTGACAGGTAATAATAGCGGCGTTACTACTCCGTTGCTTTTACCAGCTACACCAGCACTACCAGTACATGAATCCTCAATAAAGGTTAATCTTAGCGACATAGATTATTATGGACAACTTATATCAGGTATAGAATGTGTTTCTGATGAAACAATAGGACTTATTTGGGAAGGCCCTTTAGGTGAATATTATGAGGGACCTAACGGATATCTTTATTTAGACGATGTTTTGATGGGCAATCAATATGTTTTACAGGGCGCTAATGAGATAATAGATACTGCAGTAGTAAATTCGTTTTACTATATGAATTGTACTTCAAGTGATGGAGTTGCGTATAAACTTAGTTTTTATCCTAGTAACCACGTTCTTTCACACGGGATAGCTACTAGATTATCTGTTGAAGAAGGAAGTTTTACAGGAATTATAAGATTACATAAGGTTGGTGAAGGTTATCTTCCGTACCTTGATCTTTTGTTC
>JAKIZQ010000126.1 GCA_022707945.1 Bdellovibrionales bacterium | reverse complement strand
AAAATCGCCAATAGTTCTTGAAAGGAATCCTTCTATTTGCTTAACAGAACTCATCCCCGGCACACCACTAAGGACCTTATTCATTACTTCGTATTCATCTTTTTTTGTTCTTAATATGCCTGTATATACATTAACGCTGGTGCTTCTTTCTTTTTCTTGCTTCTCTAAAGTCTCCTTTAAAGATTCCAGATACTCTGTCCTAGACCTGACTTTTTCTAATAGTCCACTTTGTGACCTTGAAACTTCAAGATATTCTACACCGCCCTGTAAACCCCATTCAATATCTGCATTAGTCCAAGGTTTTTTTATCAGTCTACAAACGCCAGCAGAATTTATTGCTTTCTTTATTGAATCAAAATCTGTGTCTTCAGATATGAGTATTTTTGAACTATCAAGACCCTTGTTCTCCATTTCACAAAAAAGATCTATTGCCCATTCAGCATCTGCAATAACTAATTCTGGTCTTTTAGATACAGAAACATAAAGAGCTTCTATTTTACTGGTACTAAAAGAACAATCAAAGTCGTCAGCTGAATTAATTACTCGTAAGTGTTCTTGTAGTTCTAAACATTGCTCCACTTTCGAACACGCTATAAGTACACTTATAGACAAGTTTTTATCACCTCTTCTGTTATTGCTGAATATGGTTCCAATATTTTTATCACATCAAAAGGTTTACTGCCATCACACAACAATGATTCCATTAGCGGCAAACAAACATGTTTGTCTTTTACCTTTATATCTTTTGAAGGAGACCTTAATACTGCGACTTTATTAACAAGACCTTTAATATAATTCTCATGATACTTGGATTGTTGTGAATCATGGTCCTTAAAATCGACCAACAAGACTGCACTAGATAACTTTTCACCTAAAAAATTCTTTATATCCTTGATCAAACTTGTTTGACACGACGAAACATCTAAGACCAGAACATCTAGTTCGCCAAAATTGGTATTAACTATCATTTTTTTTATGAATTTAATTGCTACTTCTGATTCCCAGAACAAAGGTTGTCTTTCTTTTTGCATAAATAAAGACGGTGCAAGATATTTAAAACCATATTTTGATTCAGAAGGAATAATTCCATCACTAATTATTTCAAGACCTCTTGTAAAATCATGCCCCAAATAATCTGGTAAAACAGAAATAAATGATGTTTCTAAAAGAGCGGTCCTTAAATTCTTGCTAGCAAGAACACTAGCAAGGGATATTGAAAAACTTGTTGCACCAAGCCCCCCTTTGCTTGCATTTACAAGAATGACCTTACGTATTGTATCCACTCTAGTCTTTCTAACCCATGAGTTATGCAGGTATTTATCATACTCACAGGCAAAGATTTTTTCACACAGTTCACACTCGTGTAATTTAGAACAATCCATAAATATTCGAAAGTTAAGCATAATCATCCTAAAAAGTCACTTGAAAAGCTTGTCAGCAAAGTGTAAAAGCCGTTTATATGCCACAGAATGATACCATCAGTTGCAGAATAATAAGAGCTTGCTTGGACTACTCCTCTGCAAAAGGAATAGATCTAGAGGAGACTATTAGCAGATACGGATACAGTTATGAATGGTTAGAGGATTCATACAACTGGGTAAATATTGAGTTCTTTAATGAACTAATCTCTAAAATAGAAAAAGAAACATCCAAACACAATATTGCATTTGAGATAGGGACTGACAGTACTTCTCGCAACAGTTGGGGAGACATAGAGAATGTAATAAAAGCTATTGGCAATGCAAAACCAATATTAATACACTTTGATAGATTCCTTGCTTATTTTTTAAAACAACCAGCCTTAAAGGTAATAGATTCCGATGAAACTTCTATAACTATAAAAGAGATCCCTTCTGCTAATGAAGCACACAGGAACGCCGCTGAATTTATAACAGGAGCAATAATATCGTTACCAAGGCTCTGGGGTGGAGATGATCTTTCTGCAGTAAGAATGAGAGACAATAGTATAAGAATAAATTTCAGCGAGGATCCTTGCTTTTTTGATAGTTCAAATGATTATAAAAAATTCTCACCAAAATTGTTAGAAGAAATAATACATGGTTTAGAAAAAACAGAAAAAATAATAGAAAAAAAGAACTCAGAATTAGAGAAGAAAAATCAGGAATTAGAAAAAGCTTATAAAAAACTTGAAACAAGCATTAATGAAAAAATACAAAGTGAAAAAATGGCAACTATAGGAGGCCTTGCAATAGGCATAGCGCACGAAATAAACAATCCATTAAGCTTTATTATCAGTAATTTTAAGACATTAAAAAAACATCTGCTCAACAATGATCCACTTAACGATGCTCCGCAGATCATCAATGAAACAGAAGACGGACTTTTAAGAGTAAAAAAGATCGTAGAGGATATAAATTATATAGCACACCCCGGTGATAACAGTAAAAGCAATGTAGATATAAAAGAGTTAATAAGTAATGCTATCAGGATTACAAACAATATGCATAATGGAAATATCACTTTTGAAGAACATTACGAACACAAAAAGAAGATATTATGTTCTCCATCAAGAATATCACAGGTAATATTGAACATCCTCACAAACGCCATACATGCTATTAGAATAAAGAACTCAAACGACGTAAAAGGACTAATAAAAATACATTCATCAGAAAAAGACCAGAACATGGTAATAGAGTTCATAGATAACGGTATAGGCATAAAAAAAGAGAATATAGAAAAACTTACGACACCTTTTTTTACGACAAAAAAAGCAGGAGAAGGTACTGGACTTGGCCTGAGCACAGCTCAATCTATAATAAATGCTCATGGTGGAAAAATTGAGTTTGAAAGTACAGAAGAAGTAGGGACAAAAGTAAGGATAATAATACCTACTGACAAGCAATCTGCTAATATTAACAATACTAACAACGGACTCTTTTAGTACAGAATTATGTAAAAAGTTTTTACAATCATACACAAAAAAGACTGTCCAAAGGTTCTACAGACTTATACACATAAATAACAACATCTTGTTTTTATTGATTTATTCCTTATTGATTGTTTTGGCATATACATTGCATTAATAAGAGGCAAGAAAGCTGATTTTAGGAGGCTTAGTATGAAAAAGTTATTGATCCTGATGATAGTCGCAAGTTTTTCTCTTCAGGCGGCTCCGTTCTACAAAGTAAAATGTTATGATTCTAACAATAAACTTGTTAGTTGTGACGAAGTAGCTAGAGCTAATG
>JAKIZQ010000125.1:355-3246 GCA_022707945.1 Bdellovibrionales bacterium | reverse complement strand
CAAAGACGTTTTATATCACGCCATGATCAGAGACGAGAAAGGACAAAAAATGAGCAAGACCAAGGGCAACGTTATAGACCCGTTGGTAATAACAGAAAAATATGGAACAGATACTCTTAGGTTCACTCTTGCATCAATGGCAGGGAGAGCAAGGGATATAAAATTATCAGAGAACTCCATACAGGGTTATAGCTATTTTATGAACAAGATATGGCAAGCATCAAAATTTGTATACAGCAACGCTGATGGCTTAGATCAAAAATGCAAGATAGATAAACTAAAATACCCTTTGAACAAGTGGATAGTATCAAGACTTAATAGTACAGCTGTTCTTGTTAACAAAAAGTTCGAGGTATATGAACTTAATGATGTTTGTGAGCTACTATATAAGTTCTTCTGGCATGAATTCTGTGATTGGTACATAGAGTTCTCAAAGCCATTATTGAACGATGATAAAGCAAGCTCAGAAACAAAATATGTGCTTTGTTATGTACATAGGGAGTTCTTAAAACTATTACATCCTGTTGCTCCTTTTGTTACAGAAAAGTTATATCAGTCATCTCCTTTAAAGGACGTAGAGACTGTAATGTTATCTAAATATCCAGAAGGGGATCTGAACTTAGTAGATGATGCTGTAGAAGCAGATTTTGGTTTTGTTCAGGAACTAGTATCAAGCATAAGGAACATAAAGATAATTTATGGGATCAATGCAAAAAATGACGTTATAGTTGTAAGCAAAAAACATGCTGCTCTCATAAACAATCTTAAAGGTCCAATAAGTAAGTTGGCTACCTTAAGGGATCTTGCTGTTCTAGATTCGATAAAAGCAGAAGATTGTTCTGATTCAATAAGGGTAGTTCTTAAAGACGCTGAAATATATATGCCTGCAAAGGAATTTATAGATACAGAAAAAGAGCTAGCTCGTTTTAAGAAGAAATTGGATGAGGTTAATAAAGATCTTAACATAGTGAACAATAAACTTTCTAATGCAGGTTTTTTAGAGAAGGCCGGAGTAGAAGTTGTTGAAAAAGAAAAGAAGAAACAAGAGGAATTCCTAAAACTTTCAAAAGATGTGAATGAGGCTATAAGAACATTGGAGAGTCTAAGGAAATGAGACGTATTATAGTCTTAACAGGCAACGGGAAAGGTAAAACAAGTTCTGCCATAGGTGCTAGCGTTCGTGCTCTTGGAAGAGATTTTAGAGTACTATTCTATCAATTCATAAAATCACCTGATGTTGATTATGGAGAACATGTTTTTTTTAAGAATGGTCGTAAGTTAAAGATGTTGCGTTTTGGTCTTGGTTGTAGAAAAGATTTTAACTACAGCGATCAAGATAAAAAAGCTGCAGTTAATGGACTTAAAAAAATATCTAAGGAATTGTGTTCTGTTAAAACTAAAAATGTTTTGTGTGTTATGGATGAAATATCCTATCCTGTTAATTGGTCGTGGTTTAGTGTTAAAGAGGTAGTAAAAATAATCAAAGATAACAAAAATGTTAACTTCATACTAACCGGAAGGGATATGCCAAAAGAACTTATAGAAATATCAGATACAGTTAGCGAAGTTAAAGAAGTAAAACACGCCTACCAAAAAGGTCAAAAGGCTCAGAAAGGCATAGAGTTCTAATCTTGTTTATGCTGTGATCAATAATCCTGCATAGGCAACGACCTCATTAAGATCGCCAGTTACCACACCAGAATTTGTATATTCAAGTAGTTCTACTTTTGGCTTGTTTGCTTTATGTTTTGTGTATTCTAATACAGCCTCTATAACTGTACTTATAGTATATAGGCCACAGATGCTTATGTTTTGTTCCTCTATCATAGATACAAAACCCAAGGAGTCTAATTCTTTAATTTTATCTATAGCAACCATGTCTTTCTTTTTTGCAGCTTCTGCACTTTCAAAATGTGTCATGTCTGAAGATGCAATTATTAACGGCCTTACACCTGTCTTTGCTTCCTGTTCTAATAAAAGTTTTGCAATACTTTTCCCCAATTTTTGTATTATTGGGAAAGGGAGTCCTGCAACTGTTATTGGCACTATCTTTGTTGTTGGGTTAATATATTTTATAAAAGGTAACTGTACCTCTAAGGCGTGTTCTCTTTGTTGGGCCTTGGTATCTAATTCTACTTCTTTGAGTTCCTTTTTTAGTTTCTCAATGAATTCAAGGTCTGCTTCTACCCAACCTAAAGGCGTTTCCCATTTTTCACTTGGATCTATGCTTATTGGGTAACCAAGCCCTGTATGGTTAGGGCTTAATATGATGGCTGTGTTTGGTATTTTTATGGATGAATATACTAATCCGGCAGTTTTACCAGAATACATGTATCCTGCATGTGGTGCTATTACTGCAAGCACATCATTATGAACTTCAACATCTTTTCTTACAAGTGCAGAGAGCTCTTTTAAAAGCTCATCTTTACCTTTTGGATAAAAACGTCCCGCTACTATTGCTGACCTGTTGACCATAGTTTATTGATATCATAATATCTCACTTATGAGAATAAAAGAACATCCAGTAATAGATATTAAGGATAACAAAAAAGTTAAATTCATATTTAATGGAAAGGAACTTTATGGAGTAGAGGGTGAACCGATCATTTCTGCTCTCAGGGCCAATGGTGTTTTGAAGACGCGACATAGTCCTAAACACAACAAACCGCTAGGACCTTTTTGTATGCAGGGACGTTGTGGCAATTGCATGATGACGGTCAATGGTAATCCCAACACCATGACCTGTGTAACAATGTTAGAAGAAGGCATGGACGTTAGGTATCAGGGAACTGACCTTGACGTTGAAGTTTTCAAAAAGTTACCAAGAAGAAGTCTTGCACCAGAGCTAGAAAAACTAGCCGTTAACCAAGAACATCCAGTTTACGACGTGG
>JAKIZQ010000125.1:0-300 GCA_022707945.1 Bdellovibrionales bacterium | reverse complement strand
ATAGGTGGACAGCTTGCTCTGCAAACACATGCTTTTTTTGGTAACGAAGAACTTGGAGCTTCTAAAAGAGGTTTTAAAATAGCAGAAGAACTTAATGAAAGGATATCAAAAACCAATATAACGGTAAGACTTAATTCGACTGTAGTAGGTCTTTATCCACAGAACATAATTGCTTTTAAAGATGACGATAAGCTTAACTTTATGACCGCAAAAAAGATAATAGTTTGTACAGGGGCCATGGAAAAGAACCTCGTGTTCGAAGGTAACTATCTGCCGGGAATAATTGGTGCAGGTGGCGCA
>JAKIZQ010000124.1 GCA_022707945.1 Bdellovibrionales bacterium | reverse complement strand
ATCGGTCTCGTACGCAATTTTTACGCAAAATCTGACAAGAATGGTTTCCCGAAAACTCCGAGATAGTCATAAAAAGTACTAACTAACACTAAGTGACAGTCAAGTCGCTAGGTTGTCTGTAAATAAATTGGACAAAAATCATACAAATGCTATTATCTATATTATTAACATAGATGAGGGGGGGTAAGTGTAATGAAGCAAAGGCCTCTTGTGATAAGGCTGTTATCTTTCCTGTATTTTTTCTCTCCGCTATTCATATTGCTTGAATTAATGTGGTTACACGATATAGGCCCGGGAAAGCTATTTTTGTTACCATACACGATAAGCTGGCATGTTTTTCTTTTGATGGTGGTAACTCCCTTTGTTGGATATGCAATATGGACAGTAAGAAAATGGGGATACTATGTTCTAATAGCACACTCAATACTTCTCTTGTTCAACAACACAATCCTCTATTTTGAAAGACTAACTACTACACCGCTGTGGTTGATAGTTATTTTTAATATTCTGGTCCTAGTAATTATAATAGCTTTCGTAAGAAAAGAGGTTTATGCCCCTTACTTCAACCCTCAAATTAGATGGTGGGAACAGGCAAGAAGATTCTATTACAATGGGATGAGGATCTTGGTCAAACGATTATATTCTGACGATATAATGTTTGAAGCAAAGAGTTTTGATCTTTCAGAAACGGGCCTTTTTGTGGCTTCAGGAAAGAATGTTTCTGTTGGAGATAAGTTTAGTTTTGAAATGGTTCTAAAAAATAGCTCTATCCTGTTTGCAGACGGTGAAGTAATGTGGATAAACCCAAAAAAGAAAGGGGATATACCAGCTGGTTTTGGGTGCAGATTTTTGAATATTGATGATCTTTTCAGAAAAAGGATACGTTATCATTTACAAGATATAGAGGCTACAGTAAGGAAAAGATAAATGAAATTATCTATAAGAACTAAATTATTACTGCTCTTGGTACTTCTTATATCCATTTGTATTACCCTTATATTTGGACAGGCGTATAACGTTGCCTTTAAGGATATGGCGAATAATGCCAAATCAAATACAAGACTTTATGCAAAAGATATAAGTGCACTCATAGAAGAAAGATTAGAGAACATTAAGGAAAAAGTTCTATTAGCAGTCGTTTCAGATAGAGTAATAGCTTCTGGATCAGAAATAATATTTGAAAGATCCCCAGAAGTCCTTGCGATAGCAAAATATTCTATAACAAGTTCTGCTGTTCAGCCTCAAAGACAAAGTTTATTATTGAACCCACGATACAGTAAATCAAAAGAAATAAACAACAACACTTTTGACAATCTAGAGAGAAATGTAGATTTTGAATCTACCTTAAAGGACAATGAATATCTTAATGTTGGTAAGCTAATTAATTATCAGAACGAGGTAATTCTTTATACTTTCCCTATAAAGATACCAGAAGTTCCGGGATTGCAGGTGTTCGTAGCTATTCTCATACCAGACCTAATACTTACTGCTGTTAATTCAAATAGTGAAAAATATGTTAATTATCTTGTTGATGATCAGGGTAGAATACTTGTGCACCCAAATACCGTTCAAATAGGTAAAAGTATCTCTAAACTTGATATTTTTAAGGGTTTCTTTGAATCTGGTGTTCTAGCAGAAAGGACCATGGAATATACTGACGAGAATTCACAAAAGGTCATAGGGTCTATGTTCAAGGTAAGAAGATCCAATATTGGGATTCTTTCAAAGATATTGGCTTCTGACGCATATGCAGAGGCAGAGAAATTAAAAATAATTTTAATAATATCTTCTATCTTTGTTTTTATATTTACGTTTATTATTGGGCTCTTTTTTGCAAGATCACTTATAGATCCTTTGCTCAAACTGTCCAGAATAACAGGTGAGATAGCTAGAGGAAACTTCCTTGTAGGTGTTGATGTAAAGGCCCACGACGAAATAGGGGAGCTGGCAGAAAGTTTTAAGAAGATGGGTCATGAACTATATGCAAGAGAGAACGAACTTCAGGCCGCACAAGCTGCATTGATACAATCAGAAAAGATGTCTGCATTAGGGCAAATAAGTGCAGGTATAGCACACGAAGTAAAAAACCCTTTAACAGGTATTCTTGGGCACGCACAACTCTCCAGAGAAAAACTCTTAAAGAGTTGTAGCCCACAGGAAGTAGACAAAAGTTTAGAGATAATAGAAAAAGAAACAAAAAGGTGTAAAGACATAATAGAGAATTTAATGAAATTCTCTAGACAGGAAAAAGCTATTATGGTCAGGGACGATATTAGTAAGATCATAAAGAGTTCTATAAATCTTGTAGACCATCAGTTAACCATAAATGGTGTTAAAATAACACAAGAAATAACAGAAGGCTTAGAGCCTGTATTGATAAATGCTAACCAAATAGAACAGGTAATGCTTAACTTGCTTTTGAATGCTCAACATGCAATGGAAAACCAACAGATGAAAAATCTTACCGTTAGGGTTAAGGATTCGGGCAATGGTTATGCAAGGATTGAGATACAAGATACTGGCTGTGGTATGAATGCAACTGTAAAGAAAAGGATATTTGAACCATTCTTTACCACCAAACCCTCTGGACAGGGAACAGGTCTTGGTCTTAGCGTTTCTTTTGGGATAATAAAATCACATAAAGGAATAATAAATGTTGAATCAGAAGAAGGAGTGGGTACTAAGTTCATACTTGATATACCTTATGAAAAGACCATAGCGTCTCAGGTAAGTGATGATAATACTTCTTCTGGCATATGGACAGATCCCAAAGAACCAGTAGTAATGAGAGCATCACAAATGCCAATGCCTGTTAAGCATCCAGAAAAAGAGGCTAACGGTGGTGGTTATAGAGGAGAAGATCCTATAATAGTAAAACCGACAGTTAAACCAACAGATGATACAGAACCAAGTGTACAAAAGAACGAAATGAAAGTGGCTCCACCAAAACCAAAGCCACAAGTGATACCAGAAGCTCCAAAAGAAGAAATACCACCTTTGCCAAGCTTACCAAGCAAACCAGCAGAGAGTGAAGAAGAGCAAAAACAAGCGACACAAGAAAAGCTAGAACAACCAGAACAAAAAGTGGAGTTAAAACCAGAACCAAAGCCAGAAACAAAAAAAGACCTAGAATATATCCCAAGAAAGAAATCAATCTCCAACGTAGAAATAAAAAGACCAACTAGGAGGAGTTAAAAGTGCCTGCTCAAGATTTTTTTATAATGGTCGTTGACGATGAAGATAGCATAAGGTCTATACTTTATGAAACGCTTGCATCAGAAGGTTATAATG
>JAKIZQ010000123.1 GCA_022707945.1 Bdellovibrionales bacterium | reverse complement strand
TATGATAGGTTCGATGACCAAGAACTTGTTTTACTTATGAACTCTATCTACGCTGAAGAACAAAACCTACTTCAAAACTTCTTTGTTCCACAGGCAAAGCTACTAAGAAAAGAAAGAATAGGATCAAGGTATAAAAGAACCTACTCAGCTTCTAAAACTCCTTATCAAAGAATACTTGAATGTGAATCTGTATCAGAAGAAACAAAAGAAAAACTTAAAGCTCTCTACAAAACTCTAAATCCCTTCGAACTTAGAAAACAGCGTCAAATCAAGATTAATAATTTTAATAAACTTTTTAATAAAAAATCCGATAAGGGAGGTAATGAAAACAATGATCAATCTAACCAATCCATTGCAGCATAATTACTCTCAAACAGCAGAAAAACTACGGTTACCTTTTTATATGAGGCAGAACGTATATAAAGTACCTTGATTTTGCAATCTTTAAATCGTGTAACATTTTTGTTACACTCTCTTAATATCACCACAAACTAAAACACCTTAACCGTTAAATTAGCATATAATTCTAAGTTGTTACGTTCTAACTCCCAAATAAACCTAGGTTGAGCAATTGGCATACCTGCTGTTAAACTAAGATTAAACCACTTTGCATTATTTCTTACTCCAAAACAAAAACCCGAGATAAAGGCGTCATTCTGGTTGCCATAAAGAGCAACACCGCCTTTTTTAGCAGCATATCCAAGGTCCACACCAACAAATATTTCTGGTGACCAAACTGCACGAACAAAATTATTTTCACCCTGATAATAGAAAGGAAGAGCAAGTTCGTTCCTTACATAAAAACCATCATCCCCGAGAAAGAAACCCTTATTAAAACCTCTAACAGTGTACCTATCGCCTATGCCTATCTGTTCCTCTGAATAAAGAGTTGAATTAGACACTTGAAATTTTCCGTTGCTACAAAACTTCAATCCGTTCTCAAAATATTTACAAACAGAATAATCAAAAAGATATTTAACGAACTGAGGTTTTGGATACTCTGATCCTGATTGCACAGAATCGTTATCTGTGGCTCCAAAAAGTTTAGTCCCTTGGACCACAGAGAATTTAAGGTCATAGAAACCAGAATTAAAACGGTCCGTATAATCTATGGAATATTCCATATTGGCAGTACGTCGTGAAAGGGTATACAAAAGTTCATCTGCAAAATATGTTTTTCTATCTTTATATACAAGACCTGCACCAAGCGTAAGGATAGATGTTTTCCATCTGTACACAACATAATCTATATAAGTGTTTATGTTATCAGTGAAGGATTCATATGGATATTTAACACCCCCAATATCTAGGTTGGTAAGAGATCTATAATACGAATAGCTCGGGCGAAAAGTAAGATATTCAACAGGAAAAGTAAAATACAATGCATGATTCCTGTTTATATCCTCGTTGGCTGTTTTTTCAACACCAGTACCATAAGTGTATTGGAATTGATCGTCGATATGGAAAAGATTGTCTTTTTCTGCTCTAAGATTAACCTTTGGTGCTCCATTAGAATTCAGTGAGTTATTTATTTCAAAATATCCTCTAAACTTATCTTCCTGCTGATTGTTAACCTCTATTATAGATGTTCCTATTTCATCTCCGGGAACTATTTTGGTCTGAGCATTATTGGATGGGACCTTGTTCAACTGGTCAAGACCCTGTTCCATATCTCTAATGTTAAGTTTCCTGTCTTTTGGAATAGGAAAAGCAGCAAAAACCTCAAGCCTATCGCCAAGGCTATCATCATTTTGTTTTACAGCCTGTATCTTTCCTTCTACGACCATTACAATTAGTTTACCGCGCAAGATGTTTTGTTCTGGGATATAGACCCTCGTAGTTATAAAGCCTTGCTTAACATACCAGTTGGTTATCTCTCCAAGAATGGAATTTATTTCTACAGAGGTCAGACATTTTTTTAAATATTTATTTTGTATGCCACTCTTTTCTTGCTCAGAAAGTTCGTCTGCCCCTTCTATCTTTATCTCATCAAGCTCAAAACAATTAACACCTTCGATCCTGCCTAGATTAGACTTACGATATGTTTTTTCATCATAGGTTTCTATCTTGCTTGGTTCTTTTTCTATAGCCTTTTGTTTTAATAAGCGTTGTTGCTCTTGTAGTTCTTGTTCATAACGATCATAATTCTTGTTGAATTCATCTATTTTGTTTTGTGGTGGGACTGGCAGAGAGGGCGCTCCCTCGACTATAAACACGGGAAGAAGAAACAGCACTATTAAAGAAATATATTTCATCATAATAGGCGCGATTATTTGCTCTATATAACTTGTTCAGAGGTAAATTGCCAGAAATATATTTCATAAATAAGAAAAATGGACATCGTAAAGTGTAACATTTTTGTTATACTTTACGATTTATGACGGTGATTGACCGACCTTGTAACTATGCTTTAGTTAATATATAATGTCGTTAAAGAGGGGTTTAATATGGATAAGAAAAAACTTTACGCCACTTTAGTAATGTTACTTTTGTTAATCATTGCCTTCTTAACTTATCTTATACATTCAAACACTACATCTAATATAGATCAACTGAACAAAAAATTAGCTGGCATAGAGGAATCTATTAAAACTTTACAGAACACCTGTACAGCACCTGCTCCTGAACCGTGTCCTGCTTGTCAGGTGGCAGTAGAAAAACCACCACTAAAAAAACTACTCAGGGACGACATTTATAAAATAATTTTTAGTTACAAAGACGAATTGAACGTTTGTTATAAAATGAGAGGGCCAAGTAAACCTGCCACAAGAAGACTCGTAATAGCCCTTACAATAAAAAACACTGGGGAAGTTCTTGAAGCAAAAACAACGGACTCAGACATCAACAATAAGAAAGTAGAGAACTGCATTACCAAATTGATCAAAAAAATGCGTTTTCCTGAATTTGATGGCGATCTTTACAAAGACGAAATATATATTAGCTTCGATTCCAGAAGTCTGATCTAAGCATCTTGGTTCTCAGGTTCACACCAAAGTTAAATCCAAAGAAGTGACCAGATTGTCCTTCAAAGTTGCTTAATCCCAATCTAAAATATTCGTATCTAAAAGATATAAAGAACTCTGGTTTATATTTGAAAGTTGTTTTTAACTCGGTATTAATAGCAAAGCCAAGATTTGATTTATATAATGCTTTTGTGTTTGGAAAATATACGTCCATACCAGTTATACCATCAAAAGCCACTCTTCTATTATCCCAAATATGATAACCAAGACCTGCTCCAAAAAGGCCATGCCAAAATCTATCGGCTATAGCATAGGGTATAACATCTGAATAAAGAGT
>JAKIZQ010000122.1 GCA_022707945.1 Bdellovibrionales bacterium | reverse complement strand
CAAATTTAGAGGCTGGAACATCTTTTTCTAATACTGTATATATGTTCTTCTTTATGGTCTTTGCATTAGCGTTGGTAAAACAAAAGAACATCATCAAAAAAAGAATATGTATTCTCATATATCTTTTGCCTCCTCTACTGCACGTGAATTCGGGAATCTCTTAACAAGCTCCTCTACGTAGGACTTTGATTCTGGTTCCATACCAAGATTTTTATAACACTGCGCCAGCCTTAGCATTGCAAACGGTGCCTTACTCCCCTTAGGGAACTTTTTAAGGACCTTTATATATTCGTCAGAAGCTAGAGCATATTCTTTTTGATTAAAATATGATTCTCCCAACCAATACATTGCGTGATCTGTTAAGTAAGTATCTGGATATTTTTCTATAAATTCAGAAAAGGCTAATAATGCTTTTGAATATTTTTTTGTTGCATACTGTTCGTAAGCATTATTGTAATCTTTTTGGATCTTGTCTTGCTTTGTTTGTATCTGTTTTTTTACAGGCTGTACAACAACAGCTTCTGGGTTAGTCCGTGTAACCACAGTGGTGTCTTTTAACTTTGACCTCAATGTTTCCACTTGTTCTGTAAGCACATAGACCCTGTTACTAAGATCATCAATACGTGAATAAAGCTCTGTAACTTGTGTGTCTTTTTCTGTTTCAACCGTTTGTTTAACGTTCTTAGAGGTAGAACAAGAAAACAGCAATATCCCACAAAACAATAAAGTAAAAATAACTCGTTTCATAATAAGAATAATAAGCTTTAAGCAGGCACAGTGCAACAGGAATTAAGTATTACCTTTTGGATGGAATCTTTGGTATTCCTCTTTTAAAAAATCGCTACAAACATGAGTATAGACTTCTGTGGTCGTGATACTGGAGTGCCCTAGTAAGGTTTGTATAGCCCTAAGATCTGCTCCACCCTCTAACATGTGGGTGGCAAAACTGTGACGGAATATGTGCGGATAAACTTTTTTTTCTACCCCAGCTTTTTGCGCATATTCCTTTATTTTTAACCACAAACCCTGACGAGTAAAATTTTTATTCCTTCTGGTAATAAAAAAATATTCATTGTTCTGGAGCCTATCTGAGCTTTTTTCAAGATAGATTAGAACATATTTTTTTGCACTCTCACCCATAAGGGTCATCCTGTCTTTACCACCTTTTCCAGCTCTTACGACGATAAAACCCTGTTCAAGATTCACATCATCTTTCTTAAGTCCGGTAAGTTCACTCACTCTTAGACCAGAAGCATATAAAAGCTCCAGCATCGCCCTATCCCTAACGCCTTCCCAAGTATCAAGATCAACGCTGTTAAATATAAGGTCTATTTCTTGCACACTTAAAGCAGAAGGCAGGTTTTTTGCAAACCTTGGGGATTTTAAATTAACACAGGGATCGTCCTTTATAAAAGATTCTCTAAGTAAAAAAGCAAAGAACGTCTTTAATGCACTAACACTACGTGCAATACTTCTTGGCTCAAGTCCAAGTTCATATAACTTTACCAAGTAATCATGCAAAACTTTCCTTTCTATTCCTGTTACAGTATTCATGCCTTCAAGATATACAAGAAAATTTTTAAGGTCCCTTTCATAAGAGCAAACAGTATTAATACTAAGTCCACGTTCAGCCTTTAGGTGTGTAACAAAAAGTTCCAGATATCTTTGATAGGGATTAATATCCATGAACGGTATTCTAACATAAAAAAAAGAAGATGCCCGGTCTTTTGGACCGAGCATCCTCTGATTCTAATTACACATATAAAGAGGGGAGGTAATTAGTTAATTTGTAACAATTGGAGTGGTGTGCTATTTGTAAAAATAGTTGTCAACATAACATTAGTTCCAAAATTAGCACCAAATACACTTATTGATACCCCACTGTTCATTATATTACCGGCTTCATCACATTCCTTTGCTTCAAATTGAAAACCCGTCTGGCTATTAGTAACAACGCCAACTGATTTAAAAGTTATAACATGTCCGTCGGCTTCACCTGAATAAATTAAGTAAACTGCTAAGCTGGCAAAAGTATTATTTTTAGCAATGCTTACTGCCACAGCTATTTGATCAAACATCGTATTAGGATAGCTAGAACCAAGTAGTCTATCTATATAAATACCTTGGCTTTGTGCTGTCTGACCAGTGATAGCTCCACTAGTAGCATAAGTGAGCACATCCTCTGCCTTTAGACCAGTAGAATCTTCTATAACTGTCTGAGCTGCTTCTCCTGCTTTCTTTTGAGCTCTTCCAGTTGTATAACCTGTAGCTCCGCAACCTGTTAGAGCGAGTACTGTTATCAGTGCTACTCCTGCTATTAAAAATCTCTTCATCTTAATCCTCCCAAATATTCTTTTTTTAATTAGTAAACAAAATAAGTAGGGTCATCTGATCCAAACATAGAAGACCCAGTAGACAATTCTATACAACCTCTTAGTTCATTGTTTGTAGTAAGAGCCGCATCTATCCAACCACCACTACATGGAACTCCAACCTTTAAAGTAACTGTCTGGTAGTAGTAACCATAAGTTCCACCTGTTGACATAGGCTGACAGGTAAATGGAACAGAAGCTAGACTGTGTTTTTCGCCTGCGCCTTTAGGTGCTCCAAGAATACCATTGGTGGACTGACAACAAAAAGCAGATCCGTTTACTTGAAGATATGCTGTACCCATGAAAGAACCATAAACGGCTCCACCCATAGGATTAATAGTCAGAACGACCTTGCCTGTAGCTGACTGACCAGCGACTATTTCACCAGTATAAACGTTATCTCCTGTAGCTGCTTGATTACAAGAAGATCCAAAAGCTTGATTTCCAAGTACACTAGGATTGACATTGTTCTTGTTCCCGCAAGCCGCAAAAACAAGTAAGCTCAACATCACTAGTATTGTTTTTACTTTCACTTTTCTTAACCTCATTTTCTTTTCCTCCCCTAGGAAAACTATTTTCACACTTATTGTATTGCAAGCCTCGTGCCATTTTACAAAAACCTCTTAATATTCAATGAGTTATTCGTATAATTTAAGCATTAAGGACAAAGCTGTATTGTATAGTTACAGTTGGGCTGTATATAAGTTAAACACCTATTTTTATGCTTTAGGGTGGCTTTTTTTGTACATCTCAGAAAGCTTTTCCATGGTCAAATGGGTGTATTTTTGAGTTGCGGCTATGCTTGCATGCCCCAAGAGCTCTTTTACAGTTTTAATGCTTGCCCCGGCTTCTAAAAGGTGTGTTGCATAGGAATGCCTCATGGTGTGGGGGGTGGTTTTTTTAAGTATACCTGCCTTTAAGGATATAAAAC
>JAKIZQ010000121.1 GCA_022707945.1 Bdellovibrionales bacterium | reverse complement strand
CCTTAACATATATAGAAAGAGCAATAGCATCTGTACCATTATTTAAGGCCTTAAATGTTCCATTCATCCAATAACCGGCCTTTCCAGCATTAACACCAACGACATATATATTAGAACCTTCTACATATATCCCCATTGCAACACTTTCTTCATCAGAAAGAGTTTTAATAGTACCATCACTCATCCAATAACAAGCTCTAGGGTCACCAGACGCACCATTAATACCAGCAATATAAGCAAAATTACTATCAGCAAATATGGAAGTTGCCATAGTGACATCCGCTGGGAGCAAATTAGTCACAACTTCATCTTGCCAAAAATTAGCAGTAAATAAATCCTCATCCATGCTGAATCCAGACATGTACACTACAGGATCTCCACCACCACAGGCACTCAACAATAAGAGTGACGTAATAAAAGACGCTAAAAATAATTTTTTCATAGGACCTCCTTAAAAATTATAAACATTGACTTTTTATCATAAATTCAATAAAAGTTACATCAATAATCAAACCCTTTTTGCAGGGGAATGCCGGTGAAAATCCGGAACTGTCCCGCAACGGTAAGCGTTGTAAAACGCAAGTCCGAGCACCTGCTAAAAGCGTATCCCGAGGAGGAACTTCTATGAGATCCATTTTTCTTTTCTTGTTCCTGACACTGGTTACAACGCCCATCATGTCCCAAGAAAATCCTATTCACAAAGACTCTGTCAACATTAAAGCTTGGGCAACTAACTGCACAGTATCGAGAGGTTTGTTAAACATTGCCGACCCCTCTATAATGGATGGTGGCACCAATTTAGCAAGCTATGGTGTAGAAGAATATGCCACAGGGATAGCAGACAACGTAATCGTATCTTTAGGAGATGCTGGGTCTGCAATATTAACGTTTGATACACCAATATCAAACAAACCTGGATATGACTTTGCAGTATTTGAGAATTCATTTAGCGACCCAACACTTGGTCCTCCATATTTTTTAGAATTAGCCTTTGTAGAAGTAAGCTCAGATGGTGTTAACTTTTTTAGATTCCCAGCTACATCAAATACCCAAACCACCACACAAATAGGTCCTTTTCAGACCATGGATAATAGTGGAATAAATAACCTTGCAGGAAAATTCACCCTCTACTATGGAACACCTTTTGATCTTGAAGAATTAGATGGGACTCCTGGATTAGACATAAACAACATAACCCATGTAAAAATAATAGACGTAGTTGGATGTATTCAAAATGAGTATGCTACTTTTGATTCACTAGGGAACAAGATAAATGATCCATGGCCAAGTAATTTTGCATCAAGCGGCTTTGATCTTGATGCTGTAGCAGTAATAGAGAATGATAATGCTGGGATTAATATTTTAAACAAAAAAGAAGCACTCTTTATATATCCCAACCCAACAAACAACATTTTAAATATAAGTTCTACAAAAGAACAGATAAAGAACATAAAAATATATACAACAATGGGACAAGTAGTCCTGTCAAAAGAAGACATCAACAACAATAGCGCAATGATAGATATTTCAGGAATAGCAAACGGTTTCTATATCATTGATCTAGAAATGATAGACGGAACTACTGTGAGGTCATCATGTATAAAAAGATAATATTCAACAATTTATATGCATTAATAATTCTAATATTAGTATCGTGCGGGAACCAAAACAGTTCAAACAGCGAAGATGAAATGTTGCCATACAGTCCAACAGGAAAATATGCCATCATAGTAAGTACTGCACCAGACTATTCTAGTGGAGCACACTCAGTTCTTGGATATTCAGCACCAAGGTCCTCTGCCAATAATCTTTTACCTACTGGATCGGACCTATGGATTTCTGCATTCAACAAAAACTTCTACAGAATAGAAGCTTATGGGACCAATACTGTAACAAAATTCTCTATGCAAAACCCTGTAAAACCTGTCTGGGAGTTCTCTACAGAAGGGACAGAAAACAACTCAAACCCTCATCAAATAGTTTTTGTTAACGAGAACAAGGCTTACTTAATAAGATATGGAAGTCCAAAAGTATGGATAATAAACCCATCAGCCCTTGTTGAAAGTGAACTTAAAACAGGCGAGCTTGATCTTTCTGCATACAATGATAGCGACGGATGTCCAGAACCTGCAAGTGCTATTATAGTTGATGATATGCTGTTTATTGTAATGCAAAGACTATCCCCAAGTGGTGGTTTTCCTATGGCACCAGTTAATGATACATATGTTGCTGTCTTTGATATAAACACCGACATAGAAATAGATACAGATCCCTTTTTAGGTGGATTAAAAGGGATAAAACTTGATGTAAGAAATCCTTTTGCAAAAATAAAACATTACGGAAATTACCTTTACGTAGCAGGTGCAGATGGCACTTTGTCAAACACCAACAATCCAATAAAAGGCGGTGTTCAAAAAATAAACTTAAATACGCTAAAAGCAGAAGCAGGCATTATAGCGCCTACAACACAAATAACAGGTTTAGAGATAATATCAGACACACAGGGTTATTTTATTCAATATGATGACTGGAATAATTGCTCATTAAAAAGGTTTAATCCTCAAACTGGTTATATATATCCAAACAACGTGGCGGGAATAGGTAATAGTGGTACAAAAAACCTTCAGGCAATAATAAAAGACGATGATGACCTTTTGTGGTTAGCTGATTGGTCCTATATAGATGGTGGTATGTATGTAATAGATACAGCTACAGATACCATTCAAGAAGGTCCTTTAGATATAGGACTATCCCCTATGGACGTCGTTTTCTGTGAAAGATAGATATATCTATTACATCATTAGTCTCTTATTACTTAGCAACAATTTACTTGCACAAGAAGCACGAACAATATCTTTGGGAAAAGTAGTGGTTACTGACGATAGTTCAGACCAACTATTAACAGGCGACACGAACGCAAAAAAACATTCTGGTTTTAGTAATGTAATACAAAAAGAAAATTTTCAAGATAAGCAACAAAACCTTGGTGAATTAATAGAAAAAGAAAGTTCTGTACAGGTGCAACAAAGTGGGGGGTTGGGTAGTTTTTCTAGCGTTTCACTAAGAGGAGCTTCGAGTAATCAAGTAATGGTATATATGGATGGAGTTCCATTGAATGATTCTTCTGGTGGAGGAGTAGACCTTAGCAACATACCTGTCGAACAGATAGAAAGTGTAGAGATATATAAGGGAAACAGTCCTATAAATCTTTCTGGCTCATCTATAGGCGGGGCTCTTAACATAAAAACAAAAAGAGCAAAACAATACCCAAGTGCTGACGCCTCTATTGGATATGGATCCTTTAACTCATTCAAGATAAATTCAACCGTAAGTCAAAAACCAGGACGCTTTGATTATCTTGTAA
>JAKIZQ010000120.1 GCA_022707945.1 Bdellovibrionales bacterium | reverse complement strand
TCATATTCTATTTTTTTCTTAAGCCTTTTATATATCTCATCTATATCTGGCTTATCTATATACAGTAAAGCGTTGTCATTAAAATAATCCTTCGTTTGCTGAACGTTATAATCAACGTATCTAATAGTCCCTTGTGGTAACCTCCCTAACTCATCAACAAAGTCATGCACAAATCTTTTGCCACTCTCAAAATCCTTTGTTTCAACTCCGACCAAAAGTTTATTAACGCCCCCCACTCTATCCATATATTTCTTTATAACTTTCACGCTTGGTGTTTCTTCTGGCAACAACTCAAAGAAATCTGTTAATATCGTTAGTTTGGAACTAAAAAATATAGATACAGCGACCATTAATATAAAGACAATAATAGCTTTTGAGGAATTCTTTGAGAGGAATTTTATATATTTATCACTAAAAGATCTGGCATACTTATCAAGCTTCCCATGATACTTGCTTACCACTGTTTACCTCCGTAAAGACCAATAATAACAATGGCAACAAGCTACAATAATTATTATTTGCTGACAAGGGTTTTCGGTCTGCTAATAACGATACCATAATAAATAAAAATACCTAACGACATAAGCCCATTCATTATTAGCACTGTTCTGGTCAAATAGAACATGGCTATTATACAAACTATCAAAATGGCAGTATCTCTTCTAACAGGTTCTGAGATAATTGTTTTCATGATGCTGTTCTTGGAGAAATCATACATGACACTTAAAAAACCACCGCCAGCATAGTTCCTAAAAAGGATGTGTATCATCATTAAATTAGCTATAATAAACATCACTGGTACGGCTATATTCAGAATGTTATCAAAATATGTATGGTTTAAATTTGAATTAAGGATCGCAATTGATAAAGTAAAAAGTATTGAAGCTATTATATCGTTTGCCATGTCCATCCATTCGCCTTGTTTAGAAAACTGAAGCTTTAATCTTGCAACATCGCCATCTATTGCATCAAACACCGTAGCACAAAGTATGTGGCCAATTAGACCGATAAAATATGTTGCATAGTTTAGATTATAAGCAATAAAGATGGACGCCAAAATAAAGACAGGTATTCTGGCCGCAGTTATTTGATTGGGAGTTATCTTGGTCCTACAAAGATATTTTGATATTTTCAGCGATATGATCCTGGTAAGATACGTTATATAACCTTCGCCAGATTTTTTACAATCCTCTATTAACTTTGATTCTGCCTTAAGCAGATCCACATCACTATTTATAGGCATAATAAAAGGTTCTCTTGATGAACGAATACCATTTAAGGACTTTATATATTCCATGTTAAAAACAGTGTCTGTGTTTATGATTATAAAATTTTTCTCTACCTTATCTGCTTTTTTAAATTCATAATTAGAATTTTCCATATGAGCAAAGATGTCTTCGCTGGTTGTTTTTAATAAATATATATCAGCTTGCACTGCATATTTTATGGTTCTATACGTCCTATCCAGAAGACTTATTCCACAGAGCTTTTTAAATGGATTATTTTTATGTCCTATTTCTATAAGAAACTTCAATCAAAGGATCCTCCTTGTTCTTTTATGTAATGTCGAAGATATTAAAAGTAATAAAATACGTCAAAAGAATTTGTTAAAAAACATGATTTATATGATAATAACTTAATTGAAATATGACTATTAATAGAAAAAAAGAGAATTCCATACTTAAAGACGGCTTGTACGTGCTAATATCAAATTATTTCGCTCAGGCTTGTAATATCATAAGAGGGTTTTACTCTGCCAACATACTTGGGCCAGCTGGATATGGACTATGGAGCATAATTCAGTTCTATATAGAGTTCGGCAAATTCTCCCCATTAGGTATGGATGAGTCCGTTTCTAGAGAAATAACACAGAATATACTAAAAGTGTACTCTATCTACTCATTACTTCTTTCTATTCTGACCATTCTGGCAGGTGCTGCTTTTATATTCTTCTGGGGCGATCCTGAAAACAAGATACGATATTACGGTATAATATTCGTAACAGCATCCCTTGTAGCATGGCAAATGGACAGACTCGCTTACACAATTTTGTCTGCGTATGGTAAATTTAATTATACTTCCTTAATGAGAGCTTTATATGCTGTCATAAGTCTAGCGATAGTTATAACGCTGATAAATAAACTACAAATACTTGCAATGTACCTATCTTACTTCTGGGCAACTTTTATACCTCCGATAGTAATACTTGTTATCTATTACAAAACTATTATCAACAGCATCAAAGACATTAGAGGCCCTTCAATAATACAAAAAGACCATCTTAAAACATTGTTCAGAAATTCTGTCTCATTGTTAATAGTGTCACTTCTTAATACCATCCTTGCCAACCTAGACAGGTTCTTTGTTGCACAAAATTATTCTAATTATGATAACGGTATTTACTTTTTTGCATCAAACATAGCAATGAGCCTTAATTTCTTCATATTCTCGTTCACCGTTGTAATATACCAAAGGATGAACCTCTCTTATGGCGAACACTCAGATCACAAAATGATGTTTGAATACATAATAAAGGCATGCAGAAAAGCTGCCATATATTTCCCTTACATAATAATAACGGCATACTATGTAATACCTTCATTCTTTGTCTTAATGTTCCCAGAATATATAACAAGTATCTTCTTCCTAAGATGCTTTGTTTTTGCAGGATATTTTTATTCTATATTCATGCTGTTGAATTATGAGCTTATGACGATAAAAAAACAGAAAATGTTAAATTTTGTTTATACCGTTATTATAATAATTGGATCTATAATATATATGTTCTTATCAAAGAATCTGGAAATAGCTTTTATGCCATATATGGTAATAGCACTAAGCATCGTCCTTATGTTAACCAACCTGTATCTATCTAGAAAGATTTCTGGCGGTATCTATAAAAAAAGAAAACTACTTTCAGTCTTGTTATCAGCTCCTGTTATATTATTAATAATAATGAAGACAGAAGATTACTTTATACCTGACGCAGCCTTCTACACATACATAGTAAAAGCAATTATAGGTTCTTTAATATATTTTATCGTACACAAAAAAATAATAGGAAAAATAGAACTCAAACATTCCAAAGTTTAGATGAGTTAATTATCCTCTCGTAATCTTCTATGTAATCAACTTCAGCCCAAAAAAGACCGTTAATATCTTTTACATTAACAGTTGAACCATCTGAAGAAAGAGAATACAGAACGTCCTCCCACCACTTGTTGTGCTGTTGTTTATTGATCATTTCAATGAGTCTGGTCTTAAATTTCGGGATAAAAGCTTTACCTATCTTTGCAAATCCAACATATTCACCAGTTACTTCTTTATCAGAAAGATCTTTCCCGTATTTTTTAAGCACAAGATC
>JAKIZQ010000011.1:2246-15336 GCA_022707945.1 Bdellovibrionales bacterium | reverse complement strand
GTTGGACTTTTTCTTAGTCCTATTAATTTGAGCTCGCAACAGGTTTGGTACGAAAAAAAACAGAACGTCGCTAATTTTAAAAACTCAGACATCTACAAAACAAGGAATGTTTTTGTTGATCTTGCAAAAGAGGTTAACCCCGCGGTCGTTAACATTTTTACCTCTCAAACAATTAAAATGAGAGAGCAGGGGTTTTACGACGATGAAATGTTCAAAATGCTTGAACAGTTCATGGGTAGACGAATGGGGCCAAGACAACAAATGCCAAGAGAAAGAAAAAGTACATCCCTTGGTTCTGGTTTTATAATAAACAAGGATGGATACATAGTTACCAACAACCACGTTATACAGGACGCAGACAAGATAAGTGTTAAACTTATAGATGGTCGTACCTACGAAGCAAAACTCATGGGTTCAGACCCAGAAATAGACGTTGCATTAATAAAGATAAATGCAAAAAAAGATCTTCCTTTTGTGTACCTTGGGGATTCATCCAAAACAGAAGTTGGTGAATGGGTAATGGCAATAGGTAACCCAGTTGGACAATCTAACACTGTTACTGTTGGAATAGTTTCTGCAAAAGGCAGGATATTGCCAGACATAAATATGTACAGCGACTTTATACAAACAGATGCGGCAATAAATCCGGGTAATTCTGGCGGACCGCTTGTTAATATAAACGGAGAAGTTATAGGAATAAATACGGCGATAAACAGACAGATGGGATTTATCCCAATAGAAGGTATTGGTTTTGCAATACCTGTTAACAACGTCAAACAAAACCTGTTAAGACTTTCAAGAGGAGAAAAGATAGTACATAAACACGGATGGCTCGGAGTTTCTTTATCTGAACTCACAGATGAGATAGCTGGCAGTATGAAGTTAAAGAACGTAGAGCAAGGTGCTTTAATAACAGAAGTTATGCCGGATTCTCCTGCGCAAAAAGCAGGACTAAAACCCTATGATGTGGTCGTTGTTTTTGATGGTCAGGAAATAAAAACAGCTTTAGATCTTAGCCTTGCAGTAAAAAGGGCGCAGTCTGGTAAAACCTATCCTATAGAAGTAATAAGGGATAATTCAAAAAAGAAATTTAATGTTGTACTTACAGAAAAAAGATCTGATGACGCTAGTACCGACGATACCAAGGGCGGATCTGATAAGGTGAAAAAGACAGGCATATATCTTGAAAAGACTAATGAGGGTCTTGTAGTCAAGAAAATAGACGATGATTCTGCTGCGGCAATGGCGGGTGTAGAGGCAGGAGATGTAGTGTTAGAAGTTAACAGACAAAAAGTAACTGATGTTAACAGCTTCTATAAACATTATAAAGAAAAAGGGATGAACATGCTTAGATTAAAGAGAGGGGACGCCACAATAATAATAGCGTTCAATTCATGAAATACTTAGCGCCAGCAAAAATTAATCTGGGTCTTTATCTTACAGATAAAAGACCCAACGGTTATCACGAGCTGGCGTCTATATTTTTACCCATTGGGCTTTATGATGATTTAGATATAACACCTTGCAAAAACACTAACGACTTAGATGTTATCACCAGTGGTCCATTCGCCTTTAACGTAGAAAAGACAAAGAACACTGTATACAAAGCTTATGTGGCTATAAAGGAACACTGTAAACTTGATTACGGTTTTAAGGTTGAGATAAAAAAGAATATTCCTTTCCAAGCAGGGCTTGGTGGGGGTAGTTCTGATGCCGCAAGTTTTATATTGGCATGCAATGAACTTTTGAGCTTAAAGCTTGATCAAAAGGAAATGGAGCAGATAGGGCTTGGTGTTGGGGCGGATGTACCTTTCTTTTTAAAGAAAAAACCTTGTTATGTTGAGGGGATAGGAGAAATCTTAAGTCCCTTTGATGTTTTTAAAGATTATTGGGTAGTGGTGGCAAAACCCCTTGCTGGGCTTGATACTGGCAAGGTCTATAGCAATATTACTTTGAATTTGACATTAAAAAGCTTAAATGCTAAACGCAAGGAACACTTGAGAAGTTTGACTTTTCAAGGGCTTAAAGATGCAGGTGAACTTGTTGGACTTTCTAATGATCTTGAGGGTCCAAGTGTTAGAATGGTTCCCCAGATCTTAGAAGTTAAGCACTTTCTTGACAAGGCTAGTCCCCTTGTATGCATGATGAGTGGAAGTTGAAGTGCTGTTTTTGCTCTTTTTGACAAAGACCCTTCTAAGGCCTACGAAGCTGTTCCTGAAGAATGGTTCTTCTGCACAACAAAAGTATTGAGAGGTTCAGTATGAAGATCACAGAAATTAAAGTTTATCCAGTGAACGAAGACAAGTTGAAAGCGTATGTTACAGTTACATTCGAAAATTGTTTTGTAGTTCGCGACCTCAAAGTTATCCAAGGGAACAACAGGTTGTTCGTCGCTATGCCTAGCAGAAGAATGAAAGATGGAAGTTATCGTGACATAGTTCATCCTTCTAATGCAGAGATGAGAGAGACTTTAGAAAAAGCCATCTTTGACAAGTACAACGAGACACTAAAGTCACCTGATGCAACTAAAAAGGATTACGATACAGACAATACCGGCGCGTAAGGAAATGCTTGGGGCGTAGCCAAGCTGGTAAGGCACAAGGTTTTGATCCTTGCATTTCCCAGGTTCGAGTCCTGGCGCCCCAGCCAGTTATTGATGGTGTGTCCTAATATAAAATAAGGAGTTAAAAAAAATGAACATGGATGGATGCATGAAACTTTTGACAGGAACTTCTAACCCTGAACTTGCTAAAAAGGTTTCTGGTTATCTTGGTGTTCCAATAACTCCAATGGAAGTTAAACGTTTTGCCGACGGCGAAGTTTTTATAGAAATAAAAGAAAGCATACGTGGAAACGATGTATATCTTATTCAATCCACCTGCCCACCAGTTAATGACAACCTTGTTGAGCTAATGGTAATACTTGATACTTGCAAAAGAGCTTCTGCAAGAAGTGTTAATGTTATTATTCCATACTTTGGTTATGCAAGACAGGATAGAAAAGTTACTCCAAGAACTCCAATAACAGCAAGACTTATTGCAGATGTTCTAGAAACAGCTGGTGCCACAAGAGTTCTCAGCGTAGATCTTCACTCAGGACAGATACAAGGTTTCTTTAATATGCCTTTTGATAATATTTATGCCGCACCTGTTCTTTTAAATAAGATACAAACAGAGTTCCAAGGACAAAAACTTACAATAGTTTCTCCTGATGCAGGTGGTGTTGATAGAGCAAGGTGGTTTGCGTCAAAACTTGGATGTGGACTTGCGATAGTCGATAAAAGACGTACCGCCCCAAATGAAGCTAAATTAATGCACCTTATTGGTGATGTAAAAGATACTGTGGCACTAATAATAGACGACATGATAGACACAGCAGGCACGCTATGTAATACAGCTCAGGCTGTAAAAGATAACGGGGCTGTAAAGGTTATTGCTGCGGCAACACACGGTGTTCTTTCTGGGCCAGCAATATCAAGGATACATGAATCTGTACTATCTGCAGTTTATATTACAGATAGCATCCCACAGAACGAACAGTCTAAGAATCTGGCAAAAATAAAGGTTCTTTCAATATCATCATTGTTGGGCGAAGCTATAAGAAGGATACATTTAAGGGAATCAGTAAGTTCCCTTTTCATATAAGTGTAACAACGACGGAGGTTTGTTAAAATGAAAAGTATTGAGATTAATGTAACACCAAGAGCTCAGATGACCAAGAACGAGTTAAGTAGATTCAGAGGAGAAGGTAATATACCTGCCATCCTTTATGGCAGAGGTATGGAACAGAACATAAATCTTTCTCTACAGGTTACTGAATTCGCTAAGCTCATAAACAAGCATGGAAGATCTTCTGTTCTTGTTTTTAAATCGCAGGATTCAAAACTTAATGGGATGTCTGCTCTTATAAAAGAAGTTCAGAAAGATCCTATTACAGATGTTTACTTGAACGTGGATCTTATAGCCATAAGAAAGGGCGAAAAACTCACTATTAGTCTTCCTATAGAATTTGTTGGTGAGCCTGCTGGTCTTAAACAGGGCGGAGTTATAGACGTTCAAAGAAGACAGTTAAAAGTAGAATGTTTGCCAACTGATATACCAGAAAAGATATCTATTGATATAAGCCAGATGAACTTAAACGACGTTCTCCACGTATCTGATATTAAAGTTGCAGATGGTGTAAGAATCGTTGACGATAAATCTTTTGCTGTTATCTCTGTTAAGATCGTTAAAGAGAAAGTTGAAACTCCTGCTACTCCTGCAGAGGGCGCAGAGGGTGCAGAGGCTGCAGCCGCTACAGAAGGTGGAGAGGCTAAACCTGCCGCAGAGGGCGCTGCAAAAGCTGATGCAAAAACAGCTGATGCCGGCAAAGAAGCTAAAAAGGACAAGAAGTAATTACGGCCATGTTCATAATAGTTGGGCTTGGCAATCCAGGTTCGAAATATTCAAAAACCCGGCACAACGCCGGGTTTTTGTTTCTTGATTACTTATATAACGAGTTCAACGGCAAGGCTTTACAAGAGAACAGTTTATATTCTAATGCAGAGTTAAAGATACAAAGGAACAAAGTAGAAATAATAAAACCACTTACATACATGAACCTTAGCGGAGAGGCTGTAAGAAAAGTTGTTGGTCTTGCAAAAGCAAAAGAAAAGGACCTTGATCTTGCAAGCAACCTTATGATAGTTCATGACGACGTAGACCTTGAGTTTGGCCAAATAAAGATAAAAGACAGCGGAGGAGATGGCGGACACAATGGTATTAAGAGCATAATTACAGAGCTAAACACAGACAAATTCATTCGTATAAGACTGGGCGTTGGTAGACCTTCAGACAAGAGAATAGGAACTGCAGATCATGTGTTAGATGATTTCACAAAAGAAGAATGGGATTTTATGTGGGAAGATTGTTTTCCAAGAAGTAAGAGATTTATAGTCGAATATATGATCTTTGGCCTTCAGAAGGCAAGAAGTTTGATGTCAAAACCAATTAACGATCCTAAAGGCGAGTAAGACAAAAACATACTGCTTCTACAAAATTTGCACCATTATTGTAAAGTACTCTTGAGCAATCTTTTATGGTTGCTCCTGTTGTCATTACATCGTCTATGAGCAAGATCCTTTTATTCTTTATTGTTGATGTTCGTGGTCTTAAGGAAAACCTTTCTTTATTAAATATCCTTTGTTCTTTGTTACGTAATTTTTGATTCCTTTTTAACACAGGGAAAAAACATCTCTTTAATATGGGCTCGTAATTTATTGAACTTGGCCCTGATATTTTATGGGCTATGATGTCCATGTGTGAGTAACCTCTTCTTATCTCGTCAATAGGGTGAGAGGGTACAGGTACTATAAGATCAAAGTTGTTCTTAATATCTAGACTTTGTAGAATCAAACCGATGATGATCTTTGACATATCTACTTGTTTTAGGAACTTAAACCTATAGATGAGTTCTTGTGCTGTGCCTGAGTATGAGTATAGTACGTTTATCTTAAAAGTATGACGATCAAAGTCCATTAGGTGTTTGGAATAGATCACTGGTTCCAATCTACCATAACAAGAGGAACAAAGTCCCACATTAAGAGTTTTGAACTTTTTATTGCACAGCTCGCATCTCATATGTGTCTTTTTGCAAGACTAGATCCTTGTTAGTTTTCAATTATGCTTGTTGGCGTTTGTCTATATTTCAACACCTTTGAATATAAATAGTTTCTCTTCTCCAATATCATGTTCTTTAACTGTGTTGGCGTCAAAAGCTGATACTTTTATCTCTTTCTTGAATTGTTTTGATATGACTATACAAAGGTCGTTTATTTTGAGTCCTTTTAATGTTTTTGTAATTTCGTTCTTAAAGTTCTTTCCGAACCCAACAAGGAGTACAAACCTTGAGTTTATTTTGTTGTTAGTTGGAATAAGTAGCAAAGAACCAGAGTGGCCATTAAACCGTTCTTCTGCGATAGTGTGAGATATTATTGAATTCAGCCTCCAATCAACTGCAGAGGCAATTCCACCCAAAGGCATAAGGGGTGGAGATACCGGTATAACTAGTATGTCCCCATCTATTCTATCAAGATGTTTTCTGTAGTTTTTCACAGACTTGATTATAACAAAAAAAACTTGACTTGCCATTTTAATCATAGTTAAAATCAGCCAATATTTCGGGGTTAAAAGATCTAAAAATCCTATGCAAAAAAAATTCTATGCCTAGAAAAACTAAACAAATTACAGAGGAGCGTATTACTATGTCTGAAAATGAATCATCTTCAGTTTCCATTAATCCATTAAGCCTACATGACCTTAAGAAAATGAAAATAGAGGGTCTTACAGACCTTGCAAAGCAATATGATGTAGAGAATCCTGCAGGATTAAAAAGGCAGGATCTTATATTTGCTATAATAAAGGCCCATGCAGAGAAAAATGGGCAAATCAATGCCGATGGAGTATTAGAGATACTACCAGATGGTTTTGGCTTTATTAGGTCCCCTAATTATAGTTATCTACCCGGTCCAGACGATATATATGTATCTCCATCACAGATAAAGAAGTTCAACTTAAGGACTGGTGACACTATTACAGGTAACATACGTCCCCCAAAAGAAGGCGAAAGATATTTTGCTTTATTAAAGGTAGAAACAACCAACTTTGAGGACCCAGAAATAGCAAAAGATAAGATTTTGTTCGACAACCTTACACCACTATTCCCAGACGAGAAATTCAACATGGCATGGATGCCAAAGAACGGTGACATGTCCACCAGGATAGTTGATATGCTTACGCCTATTGGTAAGGGACAAAGAGCCTTGATAGTTGCTCCACCAAGAGCTGGTAAGACGGTATTGTTGCAGAACCTTGCAAATGCTATAACTAAGAATAATCCAGAAGTAGAATTGATAGTGCTTCTTATAGACGAACGTCCAGAAGAAGTTACAGATATGCAAAGGAACGTTGACGGAGAAGTAGTTAGCTCTACCTTTGACGAGCCTGCAAGCAGACACGTTCAGGTTGCAGAAATGGTAATAGAAAAAGCAAAAAGATTGGTTGAACATAAGAAAGACGTAGTGATACTTTTGGATAGTATTACCCGTTTGGCAAGAGCCTACAATACAGTGGTTCCTGCTTCTGGAAAGGTCCTTTCTGGTGGTGTAGACGCTAACGCTCTTCATAAACCAAAAAGATTTTTTGGTGCAGCAAGGAATATAGAAGAAGGAGGTAGCCTTACCATTATAGCTACTGCCCTTGTAGATACAGGTTCAAGAATGGATGACGTAATATTCGAGGAATTTAAAGGTACTGGTAACAGCGAAATACATCTGGATAGAAAGCTCATGGAAAAGAGGATCTTCCCATGTATAGACATAAATAAATCTGGTACAAGAAAAGAAGACTTGTTGTTAGATCCTTTTGTATTGCAGAGAGTGTGGATACTAAGGAAAGTTATAAGCCCTATGAATACCGTAGAAGCAATGGAATTCTTGTTGGATAAAATGAAAGGTTCAAAAACCAATCAGGAATTCTTTGAATCTATGTCAAGTTAAGAGAGGAAAAATGAAATTTGATACAGTTGTAGTAGGTCCTCTGGACGTTAATTGTTATATACTTTATGATGAGAAAAGTTCTGATTGCGTAGTTATAGATCCCGGTGAAGATGGTTCTGTTATAGAAAAGAATTTAAGGTCCAAAGGTCTTATACCGAGGGAAATATGGCTTACTCATGCACACTTTGATCATCTTGGTGCGGCGGATTATCTTAAAAAGATATATACAGATGTAAAAGTTTTTTTACACAACGAAGATTATAATTTATATAGAAATGCCAACGAGCATGCTAGTGTTTTTGGTCTTAGTATTACTCCTCCTCCAACAGACCCAAATTTCTTTAATATGAGCATCGGTGAAAAAACAGTTGGTGGGCATGCAGTTAAAATATTGCATACACCCGGACATTCTTCAGGGAGTGTTTGTTTTTATGTTCAGGAACTTAATGTTATCTTTACCGGTGACCTTATTTTTGGTGGTAGCGTTGGAAGAACAGATCTTCCGGGTGCTAGTTTTGATGAACTTGAGAAAAGTATTCGTGAACAAGTTTATACGAAAGGTGATGCTTGTGAGATATATCCCGGACATGGACCAATGACCACCGTTGGTAGAGAAAAAAAACATAACCCATTCGTAAGGGTATCAATTAAGCTATGAGCGATATAAGAAAGTCCTCTATTTTTTATTTGGAACATCTTAAGAGTAGAGGAGTAAAGAACGTTTACAAGAGTAAGGTTAAAAAAGAAAAAGAAGAGCAAAAAGAAACACCTAAATATAAACCTTTTATTGAAGGTTTAGAAAGACCTAATGAAAATAATAAATATTCAAATCTTGATGAAGTAAAAAAAGAACTAGGCGACTGTGCTCGCTGTGGACTTCATAAGTTAAGGACTAATATAGTTTTTGGAGAGGGTAATCCAAAGGCACAGCTTATGTTTGTAGGTGAAGGTCCTGGACAAGACGAGGATGAAAGTGGTCGTCCTTTTATTGGCAGGGCAGGACAACTGCTTACTAAGATAATAGAGGCGATGAACCTTAAAAGAGAAGATGTTTATATAGCTAACATTGTTAAATGTCGTCCACCAGGCAACAGAGCTCCTGTTGATGATGAAATAATAAAATGTGCTCCGTTCCTTATGTCACAAATATCTGTGATAAAGCCAAAGGTTATAGTTGCTCTTGGATCTCCTGCAACATGTACCTTGTTCAATAAAAAAATAAAGATATCAGAAATGAGGGGCAAGTTTTACGACTGGGATTATGGAATAAAACTTATGCCAACATTCCATCCTGCATATTTGCTTCGTAACCCAAAAGACAAAGGTCTTGTTTGGGATGACATGAAAAAAGTTATGAGCTTTCTTGGTATTGAACTACCAAAAACGGGAGGCTAAAACTAATGAAGTACGTCTTTCTGTTTTTTATAGTGTTGCTTGGTTTGAACCTTTCAGCTCAAGAAAAGATCTATCTTATAAAGATACGCTCGTCTATAAATCCAGGTAGTGGAAAATACATCATAGACTCAATAGAAAAGTCAGAACAGGATAAAGTAAAACTTTTGATAATAGAATTAGATACTCCAGGTGGCCTTGTAGAGACAACAAGGGGTATAGTTCAAAAAATGCTTTCATCAAAGATACCGATTGCTGTTAACGTTACACCGCCGGGTGCAAGAGCAGGTAGCGCAGGGGTGATGATAACACTTGCCTCGCACATAGCCAGCATGGCGCCTAGCACGAACATTGGTGCCGCACATCCAGTTGCTGTGTCTCCTGACTCTAAAGATGCATTAATGGAAAAAGTTGTAAATGATATATCTGCATTTGTAGAGGGTATTGCAAAAGCAAGAGGACGTAATGTTTCTTGGGCTATAGATTCTGTTAGGAACAGTGTTTCAATAACAGCAGACCAAGCTTTAAAAAATAAGGTCATTGATTTTATATCTAAGGATTCAATGGAACTTGTACAAAAGGCAGATGGAAGAACAGTACGTTATATAGACGGAAATACAGAAAAACTAGATCTAAGGGGTGCTGTTATAGAGGAATTACGACCAAGTCTTAAGCTAAGACTTTTAAGTTTTATTGCAGACCCTAATTTAGCATATCTTTTTATGATGCTTGCTGCACTTGGTATATATTTAGAACTTTCTCATCCAGGCTTGATACTGCCCGGTGTAGTAGGCGGACTTTCTGGCATATTGACGATGATGTCTTTTCAGATGCTGCCAATAAGCACGGCAGGAATTATACTTTTGATATTAGGTTTATTGTTGATAGGAGCTGAATTTTTTGTTACTGCTCATGGTATACTTGGTGCCGGTGGTACCGTGGCATTAATACTGGGTGGAATATTCTTGATAGATCCATCTAAAACGGAGGTTGGTGTGTCTTACTCTACACTTATTATGGTAGGCCTTGTTTTTGGTGCAGCAGTTGTGCTTATTGCTTATTATGTTCTTAGTGTAAGAAAACAACCAGTTCAAACAGGCTACGAAGGCATGATAGGAACAAAGGCAATTGTGGTATCTTATTCTCCAGAAAAAGCGGACGGCAGGATACAAACAAGAGGAGAACTTTGGCATTTTAGATTAAAGAAGAAAGGAACTGCTTTGTCTGTAGGCGATGAAGTTGTAATAAAGGATGCAGACGGAATGACATTTATAGTAGAAAAAGAGGAGGTTTAATTATGTTGAGTTTAACTACGTTATTAGTCGTTGTAGGTATTTTTATCCTATCTGGAATAAAGATACTTAACGAGTATGAAAGAGGTGTTATTTTTAGGCTTGGTAGAGCTATTGGTACAAAAGGACCAGGTATAATATTTGTTATACCGTTCATAGATAAGATGGTCAGGATAAGTCTTAGAACTGTCGTTCTTGACGTTCCTCCACAGGACGTTATTACAAAAGACAATATATCTGTAAAAGTTAATGCGGTTATTTATTTTAGGGTAATGGATCCACAAAAGTCTGTATTAGAGGTAGAAGATTACCTTTATGCAACGTCTCAACTTTCACAAACAACTTTAAGATCTGTGCTTGGACAGTCTGAACTTGATGAGCTTTTATCGTCAAGAGATAAAATAAACGAACATCTTCAGTCTATACTTGATCAACAAACAGATTCTTGGGGTATTAAAGTGTCTAACGTAGAAGTTAAACACATAGATCTTCCAAAAGAGATGCAAAGAGCTATGGCAAAACAGGCAGAGGCAGAAAGGGAAAGAAGAGCAAAAATAATATCTTCAGATGCAGAATTACAGGCTTCATATAAACTGTCTGAAGCAGCTGGCGTTATAGCAACACATCCTGTTGCTATACAACTCAGGTACTTACAAACACTTTCAGAAATAGCGGTAGAGAACAATACGACAACCATATTCCCCGTTCCAATAGACCTTTTGAACGGTATGTTCAACAAAAAACAGAACTAAAATACAGAGTGCCTAAACCCCTGTACTGTACTATAATCTAGTGCGGTACAGGGGGATATTTATGGAATTCTCAAAAAAAGACATAGCAGGGCTTATATTCCTTGTTCTTGCAATATTTCTTGGTGTTGCTATTTATTCCTATAACCCGCTGGATCCTTCATTTAGTACAAGTTCTACTGGTGCTGCACAAATAGCTTCTGGTAAAGCACAAAACCTTGCAGGACTTATAGGTTCATATAGTTCAGATCTAATCATGCAACTTTTTGGTTGGGCGTCTTATTTTCTTCCACTAGCGATGCTGTTAACAGCTATTTTTATATTCTATAGATCTGGAAAAGATGGTTGGTTCTCTTATCCAAGGGCATTAGGCGTTTTTTCTTTAATGATATCATTGTCTGTCTCTATAGAGGTTTTGTTGGGTGCAGGTGGTTTTGTTGGTAACAGGCTCTTATTTATAATTGAACCATACGTAAGCAAGGTTGGGGCTGGACTTATCTTTATTGCCGCATCTTTAATATTGATGTTTTATCTGGTTAACTATTCTTTTTCATCAGGCATGGCGATCTTTGCTTTTTGGGTTTACAGAGTCTTAGCTATTGTTTGGTCGTCTATAAAATATATATTTAGATTATTCAAAAAACCTAAAAATGATGATGTTAAGGCACTTGATGATCAAAAATTAAAGGTTAATGCAACAGAAGTAAAACAAAAAGCTGTGCGCACAGCAAGAATACATGATGAAGAAGATGATGACGATGATGAAGAAGAATTCAAAACATCAAAAGTTAGATCTGGAAAATACAAACTTCCTTCTGTTGAACTACTTAACAGGGTTGTAAGGAACAAAAACAAAGAGGATATTTCTAATCTGGAACTTATTGCAAAAGCATTAGAAAGTAGATTAAAGGATTTTGGTGTAGAGGGTAAAGTAGTAGAAGTGTCACCTGGTCCTGTAATAACCATGTATGAATTCAAACCAGCTCCGGGAGTAAAAATAAACAAAGTTGCCAACCTTAGTGATGATCTTGCTCTTGCACTTGGATGTGGAAGCCTTAGGGTTATAGCCCCAATACCCGGAAAATCTGTTATAGGGATAGAAGTGCCTAACAAGAATCGTGACACGGTCTACATAAGAGAATTGATAGATTCTAATATATTTAAAAACAGTGATAAAAAAATACCAATAGCCGTAGGTAAAGACACTATAGGAAACCCATACATAACAGATCTTTCAAAAATGCCACATCTTTTAGTGGCTGGTTCTACAGGCTCTGGAAAATCTGTTTTTATAAACTCTCTAATTTGCTCTATACTTTATAAGTTCTCTCCAGAAGAAGTTAGAATGATAATGGTGGACCCAAAAATGTTGGAGCTTTCAATTTACGAAGGTATTCCACATCTTTTACACCCAGTAGTTACAGAAGCCGGAAAAGCTTCTCAGGCTCTTAAGTGGGCGGTAAGGGAAATGATGAACCGTTATGCTATACTTTCAGAGAAGGGAGCAAAAAGCATTAGTTCTTATAACGCTACGGCACAACAACCTTTGCCATATATAATAATTATAGTAGATGAACTTGCAGATCTTATGATGGTGAGCTCAAAAGACGTAGAAGCTTCTCTTACTCGTCTTGCACAAATGGCCCGTGCCGCAGGCATACATCTTGTCCTTGCAACACAAAGACCATCCGTAGACGTAATAACAGGTCTTATAAAAGCAAACTTCCCCGCAAGAATCGCTTTTAAAGTTGCATCAAAAATAGACTCAAGAACGATACTAGATACTATTGGTGCAGATAAACTTATTGGTATGGGAGATATGTTATTCCTTCCTCCAGGCTCTCCTAACATGGAAAGATTACATGGTGCTTTTGTGAGTGACGACGAAGTTGGCAAGGTGGTAGATTTTGTAAGATCACAGGGTGAACCAAATTACAGAGAGGATATAGTACTCGAGGATAAAAAAGAGGCAGATGCTTTTGATGATGAAGAAGATGAACTTTATGATCAGGCTGTAAGTATAGTTCAAGAAACAAGAAAGGCTTCTATATCGTATATACAGCGAAGATTAAAAATAGGTTATAACAGAGCGGCTCGCATAGTGGAGCTTATGGAAAAAAATG
>JAKIZQ010000011.1:0-2236 GCA_022707945.1 Bdellovibrionales bacterium | reverse complement strand
TGGTGTCGTCTCTGCAGAACAGGGCTCAGGGAAAAGAGAGGTTTTGCTATAAAATGAAAAAAATATTATTTATAACTACATTGCTGTTTTCTTGTTTTGCTAGTGCTAACAGTAGCACCAGCGATAGCACGACAGAACAAACCATAATGGAAAAACTTTCTGGTAAAAATGGATTTGAGTTTAAATTCGAACAAAAGAATTTTTATAAATTCCTAAATCAACCAAGAGTAACAATAGGGAAAGCTGTTTATAGTGCTCCAGCCAATTTTGTTTGGGAACTTTTTGGGGATAATGCGGTAAAGATAGTTAGTGATGGTAAGAAAATATGGATATATTCCCCTGCAGAAGAAGAAGGGGATAAACCCACTCTTGCAATAAGAAAGGCACAAACTAACGATGGTATACAATCCTTAATACTTGGAAATAAATATAAGATGACAGACCTAAAACCTTCTAAGTCAAAAAAGGGTATTAAAGAGGTTTATATAACTGGTTCAAAGGATTCAGAGTATCATTGGGCCATAGTTAGGGTTGATGACAGAAAGGATTTTAGTCTTGACAGCATTGAGTTTGAAGATAAAGATGGCTCTAAAGTTCTTATAGAAGTGAAGGCTTTTAAAAGGCTTGCCCAAAAGGCGCCACAAGGGACTTTCGTCTTTAAGGCACCCAAGGGTACAAGGATAATTAAATAGGGGGCACTTGTTTTATGTCAGGTCATAATAAATGGAGTTCTATTAAACACAAAAAAGGAGCGGCAGACGCTAAAAGAGGAAAGATCTTTACTAAGTTAATAAAAGAAATAACTGTAGCCGCTAAAACTGGTGGTGGGGACCCCGATTCTAACGCAAGACTAAGAACAGCGATACTTGCCGCAAAAGCAGAAAATATGCCTAGCGATAACATTACAAGAGCCATTAAAAAAGGCACAGGAGAACTAGAGGGTGCAGCGGCCTATGAAGATGTAATTTATGAAGGTTATGGTCCCGGTGGAACAGCCTTAATGGTAGAAGTACTTACAGACAACAAAAACAGGACAGTCTCTGATATAAGACATATTTTTACTCGCTCTAATGGGAATCTAGGTGAGTCTGGTTCTGTTGCTTGGATGTTCAAAAAGAAAGGAATAGTAACTGTTCCTGCTTCTTCTACGTCAGAAGATACTATAATGGAAGCTGGATTAGAGGCTGGAGCAGAGGATGTCATTAGCGATGGTGATATCTTTATGTTGTACACAGACCCTTCTTCTTTAGAGTCCGTTCGTTCTGCATTAGAGTCTAAGAGTGTAAAGATAGAGAAAGCAGAAATATCCATGATACCTCAAACCACGGTCAAACTTAGCGGTAAAGATGCAGAGACCATGTTAAAATTGATAGAGAATTTGGAAGATAACGACGATGTACAAAAAGTACATTCTAATTTTGATATAGACGACGAAGAGATGGCAAAGCTCTCCGTATAAGAGGGGCTTTAATGAGGGTTTTAGGAATAGATCCCGGCACTGTAAGAATGGGTGTTGGTGTTGTAGAAACCAAAGGCTCTGCCTATAAACTTGTTCATTACGACGTGTTAAAACTATCCAGCTCAGAAGCAATGACCTTAAGACTTGGTAAGATATTTAACTTCGTTAAGAAAACAATCAGTGAATATAATGTAGATGCTGTTTCTATAGAAGATGTTTTTGTTGCAGTTAATCCAAGGAGCGCTTTAAAGCTTGGGCAAGGCAGGGGGGCCGCAATTGCCGCCGCTGTAGATATGGGTGTAGAAGTTTTTGAATATACCCCAAGAGAGATAAAACAATCTGTATCAAGTTTTGGTGGAGCAGGAAAGGAACAAGTTGCTCAGATGGTGGGTTACCTTGTAGGTGTTAAGGATATAAGACCATTCGACGCTGCAGATGCAATAGCTATATCTATCTGCCATATTAACAGGAGGCCTTATTATGATTGCTGTTCTAAAAGGTAACTTTGTTGATATAGTTGCTGGAGAAGCAGTTATAGATGTTAATGGTGTTGGCTATGCAGTAAGAGTGCCTGCAACTTATACAGCAGAAAGAGGCAGTGTAGTAAAACTTTATATAGATACTGTAGTAAGGGAAGATTCCATAACTTTGTTTGGTTTTAATAATGTTTCTGAAAAAGAGGTTTTTAGAAAATTATATTCTGTAAGTGGTGTTGGACCAAAAACAGCATTGGCAATAATATCTTTTTTTAGTGTTAGCGATCTTGTTAAGATAATA
>JAKIZQ010000119.1 GCA_022707945.1 Bdellovibrionales bacterium | reverse complement strand
TTAAAGCCGCCATTATGCTCATGGCTACAGCTCCTTCCATACCCTCTTGTGGAGCTATTACAGCCAAGTGTCCATATTTACCCTTATGCGAATTTAATGTCCTTTTAAGTGGGCGTACTAGTTCTTTTGCCTTACGTTCTGTTAATAATTCATACTGAGAATTTATTTTGGGCATACCAGAAAAAAGACTTTTAATGGTAATCTGTCCTGAATGAACTGCCCCAGGCGCTGTATAAAGTCCAACTTTTGGTACTGCAAACGTCGCCGTTAGATCACAAGTCAAGGCACCCTTAACGATTTCTCCGGTATCAACATCAAGACCAGAAGGAACATCCAGTGCAATTTTAAAATCTGCTTTCTTACAAAGTTCAAAAGCACTTAATATTTTTTTTGATAATCCTTTATTGGAGTTAAAACCAGTACCATAAACAGCGTCTATAATTATGGTCTGTTTTTTTACTATCTTCTTAAGCTCATTTATTTTGCCAATACCGTATATATTAATGTCAGGAATACTTTTTTTAAGTATCTTTAGTTCTGTCTTGCCATCTTTAGTTACAGGTTCCCCGTTTAACATAAACACATGAATATTAGCTCCATCAAGAGCAAGCAGCCTTGACACACAAAGCCCGTCAGCACCGTTATTACCGTTACCACAGAGTATGACAAATTCTTTATCATACAAAGGCCAGAACCTTATTGCTATCTCTTCATAAAGTCCTCTAGAAGCATGCTCCATTAAAACTAATGACGGCATTCCTAATTCTTTAATGGCATATGAATCTATAGAGCGTGCTATTTTAGAAGTATATAATTTCATTGTGCGCAAGCATCCTCTTTTTTAGACGTAGGTTTTGCTGTTAGTATTACTACAGAACGAGGCTGTATTAGATAGTCATTTTGGTTCTTTAACACATAACTTTTTGTGGTCTCTAGAATGTCATTAGGACTCTCTTTGTCTGTATCACAAATAAAATGCCATTTTTTACCTTGAACTTTTGGTAATAGATATTTGTGTGTTTCCCAGTGGCTGTTAAGTATTATAAAAATATCGTTACAATTCCTTTGGCTATACCCTTCTATAGGGGTCCAACCCTTTATAAAAAGGGCTATATTATAATTATTCGGATTCCAATCAGGCTCTCCACCTTTTTCACCATACCATTTAATATCGCAAAATTTATCAAGATCACCGTCTAGTATGTTGTAAAAATGTCTTCTCCTTAACGAAGGATTATGTTTCCTAAAATCTATTATCAATTTAACGAACCTGTAAAAATCCTTATTTTTATTAAGCAAAGACCAGTCTATCCAAGATATCTCGTTATCCTGACAATAGGCGTTGTTGTTGCCTTTTTGTGTTCTTCCAAATTCATCTCCTGCCGTTATCATTGGAACACCAAGAGAAAGCATCATTAGTGCCATACTGTTCTTCATCTGTTTTTGTCTTAATGAGAGTATTTTTGAGTCCTTAGTATCGCCTTCTGTACCGCAGTTCCAGCTTCTATTATCGTTATATCCGTCGTTGTTATCTTCTCCATTATCTTCGTTATGTTTATTATTGTATGAAACAAGATCATTGAGCGTAAAGCCATCATGACAGGTAATAAAATTAATGCTGCTAGAAGGAAATTTTGCAGACGACATAAACATCCTTGGGCTCCCGGTTAGCCTTTCCGCCATGTCTGCAAGACTACCATAATCCGCTTTTATGAAAGATCTAACTCCGTCCCTGAAAGCTCCATTCCACTCTGCCCATCTTATACCGCCAAATTTACCTACCTGATACCCACCGCCAGCATCCCACGCCTCTGCAATAATTATAATATCCCTAAGCACAGGGTGTTCTGCAATTTTTTCTATTAAAGGGGAATAATTTATAAAATTACCCTCTGCATCCCTACTAAAAACAGAGGCAAGATCAAACCTAAAACCATCAACACCCATTTCAACGACCCAATATAAGAGGCTGTCCATTATCATGTCCCTTACAACAGGATGATTGCAATTTAAAGTATTCCCACAGCCTGAATAATTCTTATAGCCCCTACCGTTATCCAGCATGTAGTAGATAGAATTATCTATACCTCTAAAAGAGACCGTAGGACCCAGTTCGTTCCCTTCTCCACTGTGGTTGAATACAACATCCAATATCACGTCTATTTCTGCCTTATGGAATTCGGCCACCATATCTTTAAATTCTTTTATTGCACCAAGCACATCTTTTTCTGACGAATATGGAAAGTGCAAAGAAGAATAAGAAATAGGATCATAGCCCCAATAATTCTTTAATGGAGTTCCATCTGGCGAGTGTCTCATAACTGTTTTATCGTCAAAGGCATGTATAGGAAGCAACTCTACTGCTGTAACACCAAGGTCTAAAAGATGAGGAATTTTTTCTACCATTCCCTTAAAGGTACCTTTTTGTTTTACTCCAGAATTATTGCTGGCAGTGAATCCTTTAACGTGCATTTCATATATTATCTGGTCTTTAAGTTTTCTTCTGTTATGTCTTATGCTCCAATTAGCGTGAGGTTTTAGTATATAGGCTCGTGGAGCAACTCTGTCCGATCGTATGTTAGAAAAACTAAGGTCCAAAAGATCGCTGTCCCTGTCATAAGCAAACATCTCTTTTGAATTAAATGGATTGTTTATACTCACTGCTCTGGCATAGGGATCAAGTAGCAACTTATTTGGATTAAACCTGTGACCTGCTTTTGGTTCATAAGGACCATCCACCCAATAGCCATACCAATAGCCCTCTTTAAGCCCCTTTACAAAACAATGCCATACATCCCCTGTTTTATTCTTTGTAGGGTCTAAGGCGTGTATGAAAAGAGGCATTTCCTCTGTCTCACTTTGATATACCACCAAAGAAACAGCATCTGCATTTCTTGAAAAAACAGCAAAATTAACCCCCTGTTCCATTACAGTGGAGCCAAGTGGTAGTGGTTGACCGCTAAGAAACTCAAAATCATGTAGTACTGACATAGCTAATGTTAATTATCAGGGAACTTTAATTACTATACAATAAATATTATTGACCAAGTGTCAAAGGTATGTTTAATAATCTGTCCTGTTGATCTTAAAGTAAGCGGGACTAGCTCAGTTGGCTAGAGCGTCTCCTTGCCAAGGAGAAGGTCGCGAGTTCGAGTCTCGTCTCCCGCTCCAATTTTGAACCCGGTAGGTCTTGGACTTACCGGGTTTTTTATTGGGGTCGGCCTCGCCCATGCGCCCATCCCGCCTCCCGCCCAAATTGGACCACTGACTTACGGCTTCGATGCGATCGGGGTTTCGCGCGAGGAACGCGCGAAAATACGCCGGAACGCATAGGCGCCGTATGTCAGTGGTCCAATTTGGGCGGGAGGCGGGATGGGGG
>JAKIZQ010000118.1 GCA_022707945.1 Bdellovibrionales bacterium | reverse complement strand
CAACAGGTGTTTTGTATATATCGCCAGACTTTGTTACGCTCTTGAACTCATCTGATTGGCCTTCCAATATTTTCTTTATTCTATCAACAGGGATCGTTTCACCAGCTCTTTCTCCTGGAGCCAAAACTTTCCCTTCTACGTCTGTAATAACAGCAAACTGAACACCAAGGACATCCTCTACCGCTTTTATCGAAGGCGGATCTGGACTCTCTGAACCTATGGTATCTTTATTCTGTTCTGCCAACAATGTAGCAAGATAGGCCGCCCTTGTTTCTTTATCCAGAATATAACTATCAAACTGCACTACTGGTATAGAGACCATAAGAACAACAGCCACTATCATCGTTACGAGGAGAATTGTTATTATGCCTGCAACAGGATATCTCTTCATCAACATCTCAAAAAATGGCATTACGGTTGTTTCAATAAAATTGTTTATATTACCCCACAAACCAGAGGCTTTTGTTCTTGGTGCAGAAACATATTCTTTGTCTTCATCTAGTGAAGGAACGTCAAAAGAGTTAACAGAGGCAAGATCAGCAGCATTAAGATCACCCTTAACAAGCTGGAACACATGATCGTGTATTGCTATTTTATCTCCCTGTGAAAGCTCTTTCTTTTTTATCATTACACCATTAACAAAAGTACCGTTCTTGGAACCAAGGTCAACTACATTAACGGTGTTACCCTTAACAGTTATAACAGCATGTTTTTTTGATACGCCGTTAGAAGACACTTTTAAATCTGATTCTTCTGCTCGCCCTAATGTATTATCACCCTCTTTTAATATAAAAGAGCGTGGTGCATTTTGGCCACTTATGCATATTAATTTATACATTTAAGGACATCCCCCTCTTGTAAAGACAGCTTATCTACAACGCCAGAATTTAATTCAAGAATGGATCTTGCATCAAAAACTGGCAAACAAAAGCGCCAAGGTTTAATATCAGCATCAATATGACATATTGTATTGTTTTTATTCAAGTAAACAATATCTAAAGAAAATCTCATGAACAGAGTATGTACCCAATTACAATTTGGTATAAAAAGCCCTTCACATTCTCCTAGCTCTCTTTTTAACATCAGTCCCCTAAGGCGATCAAAAAAACTATCTGCAACCTTTATATTAGACAACACCATCTTTTCATTTTTAAGCAACTTCATACTCTCTAACCACCATATATCTTTCTGAGTATTATAGGACCAAATATAACTATGAACACTGCCGGCAATATAAATATGGCCATTGGTATAAGTATTTTGGTTGCGGCCTTGCCACCCTTTTCTTCTGCCGCCATGAATCTTTCATGCCTAATTGAATCAGATTGTGCTCTTAGAACATCGCCTATTGGAGAACCCATTCTTTCTGCAGTAACGAGGACAGAAACAAAAGAGGATATCTCTTTTATGGCTATCCTCTCCCCCATACTTCTAAGAGCATCAGACCTCATTGCGCCAAGTTTAATTTCTTTTAACACTGTTTCAAATTCACTTCTTAGTGGTCCTTCTTGACCTTTTTCTACGACCTTAGCCATGGCACCACTAAAATCAAGCCCAGCTTCAACACACAAGGTAAGAAGATCTACAACAAAAGGCATTTCTCTTTTTATCTGTTCCTGACGTGTTTTTATTACACCGTCTAGCCAAAGCTTGGGATAGAACCAACCAAAAACAGCAAAAACAGGAACATAAGTTATAGAAAGTCCAAGACCTAATATAAAGTTATAGACGTAAACCGCCGCAGGAAGACAAAAGGCAAAGGCTACTTGAAAAGCATAGAACTCGTCTGGTGTAAAAACTTCCCTTAAGCCCGCACTTGATATTTTTTTACTTATCTTTTGACGAAAATTATCTATTTTCCATTTACCGACGCTAGGAAGGACTTTTTTTGCCACAGGATATACCAATCTGAATATTGCTGACGGGAATGTCTTTCCTGTCACGCCTATACCAAGACGTTCTTGTTCTTCTAATGACATTTGGTCGCCCATTATTACCTTAACAGCAATAAAAATAGCGATACCAATAAGGGCAAACATAAACCCAAGAGTAAGTAGATCTATTGTTTCCATACCACTTGTCATAGACATTATTATACAACACTAACATTTAAATTAAAGCTAAGTTTGGATGAATATTAACTTAAAAGAGATATTTCATATTGTTCATGATGTAGTTTTTCATCTGCCTCAAAAACAATGTTCTTGTTATATTTCTTCTGTATATATTCGACTAAAGGTTTTTCATTCTGATATATATAATCCAGAACGGCAGGGTTCAAATAAACCGTTATCACCTTAATCTCTTTATAGGTAGCGTCTCTTTCAAGCTCCCTAAAGACCTCGTAGGCAACGGTTTTATAAGACTTACTATAACCACGTCCATCACAATAAGGACATGGGCTACAAACAGTCTTAGATACACTTTCACGTATCCTTTTCCTTGTCATTTCAACAAGACCTAGATCAGAAATATCCAACACATTGGTCTTTGCCCTGTCTTTCTTTAAAGATTCTTTTAGGGCTGTAAGAACTTTCTCTTTGTGATCCTCTTTATCCATATCTATAAAATCAATTACTATTATTCCACCAAGGTTCCTCAACCTTAGCTGATATCCAATCTCTTTTGCTGCCTCTAAATTCGTGTTAAGAATAGTCTCATCTTGATTTCTAGAACCAACATACCTGCCTGTATTAACATCTATGATCACTGATGCTTCTGCTTGATCTATAACTATATAGCCACCTGATTTAAGCCAAACACGTCTTTGAAGAGCTCTCTCTAGTTCATGTTCCACCCCATAAGCTTCAAATATGGGCTCGGGACCGGGGTAAAAAGACACCAACCTTCTTAACTTTGGTTCATATTGTCCAAGATATCTCCTAAGCACCTTATAGGTATCCCTATTATCGACTACTATTTTCTTTACACTCTCGTTAAGAACATCCCTTATAACCCTTATACTCACTTCCATTTCTGAGTGGATAAGGCCTCTCCCAGATATTCTTGATTGTTTTTTGCTTATTTCTTGCCAGAATTTTACTAAAAAATCATAGTCCCTTCTTAAAAGCCTTTCAGAAACACCTTCACTGGCGGTTCTAGCTATAAGACCAAAACCATCCATTTCAGACAATGATCTAAGAACATCCTTCAACCTGTCTCTTTCATCTTTATTCTCTATCTTTCTAGATATACCAACCGTTTGTGTCAATGGAGCAAGCACTAAATAACGTCCAGGCAGAGTAATATTGGTTGTTACCCTTGGTCCCTTGGTCCCTATTGGCTCCTTAGAAACTTGTACTATTATATTTTGTCCTTCTTTCAGAGGATTAGATATTATTGGTTTTATCTCTCTGTCAAAGTCAACGTCATCATCACTAATCC
>JAKIZQ010000117.1 GCA_022707945.1 Bdellovibrionales bacterium | reverse complement strand
AGTGTTCCTTGGGATCAAGCCCTTAGCGTAGTACTACAAAATGCACAACTTGGTTATGTTATGCAGGGCTCTGTTATAAGGGTTGCTCCACTTTCAGATCTCAGGGACGAAAGAAAGATGGCAGCAGAGGCTCTTGATGCACATAATCAACTTGAGCCTTTAAGGATAATGGTTGCAAGATTAAATTATATAAATGCACCAGAGGCTGAACAAAAGATAACAGCACTACTCTCTAATAGAGGAAAAGTTGCCGTAGATAAAGATGCAAAGACTGTTGTTATTCATGATATAGAGAGTGTTATATTAAAAGCAGACAAGATGTTAAGGTCCATAGACACCAAGCCAATGCAGGTAGCGATAGAAGCCAATATAATAGAGGCTAGTGATTCTTGGATACGAGCTATGGGTTTTTCTTGGGCAACAGATAGTGGTGATATTGGTTTTAAGAATATAAGTGGCATGGGTAATATAAGTGCAACTCTAGGAATAGCATCTGTTAACGGTGAAGTTAAGATAGTATCTTCGCCAAAAATATCTGCTATAGACAGGACAACTGCTAACATAATACAGGGTACTCAGGTTGCATATAAAACTACAGTCTCTACAGCTTCTGGAGAAACCACAGATAAGATAGAATTTGAGAATATACAGGTTGCAATGAATGTTACACCTAAAGTGACAGAGAATGGAGAGATCATACTCGATGTAGATGTTAAAAGAGAGTTTGCAGATTATATGAACAGAACTTCCAGAAAAATGCCTCCGGGAGTAGGAGTAAGAAGAGCCGCTTCCCAAATAATGTTGAGGGACGGTGATACTGCCGTGATCGGAGGACTTTACTCTGTAGATACAGGAGAATCTGGAGCTGGTGTTCCTTTAATAAGGAAGATCCCTATAGTTGGTTGGTTCTTTGGAAAAGAAGAATCTAGAGAAATGAAATCAGAACTTTTGATATTCCTAAAGGCAAGCATAAAGAAAGACGAAAGTTCTAAGATATAGAGGATTTTTTATAACGCTGAAAACCGTCTAGCAGGTCTTGTAGCATTTTAAGGCGAGCGTCTTGTGGTGCAGATATCCAAGCTTCATCCTTTTTGTTCTCTTCAATAGGTTCTGGCCCATAAACTATTATATTAGGCGATATTTCTTTTTCTTCTGCTTGGTCATCTGGTTCAGAAACAGCATCAAAATAAATGTCGTTAGGAAGTTCTTCTTTTTGTGAAGTTTCATCGTTAAAACCTTTTATTCCCAACGATGTTTCTAATAATTTTATTTTTTCTTTTATTGTCGGGTCCATTGTTTTTTCATATATACGTTTATACACCTCTAATGCTTTTTCTTTGTGACCCTGCTTTTCAAGTAATTCTCCCATGGTGCTAGTTCCAATGTCTGTAAGTACTTTTTCCTGCTCTTCTTCTCCTATCACGTTAAAAGCTTGTGAAGCTGGTCTTTCTTCAAAACCGAGTTCTGAATTATTAACAAGATCATCAACTAACTCGTTCCTGAGATCGAATTTTGGAATATCGTTAGTTATTAATGGAGGAAGTTCTATTTCTTCTTGTTTTTCTTTAACAAGATTTGTTCCTAATATTTCTGCTACAGTATCACTTGATGGGCGATTAGAGTTTGATTCCATTCCTGCCACAATACTTTTTACTTCCTCATCTCTTGGGTTAAGGAACAGGACCATCTTATATGATTTGAGTGCATTCTGTGCGTTTCCGATAAGACTATATGATTCTGCTAATAATTTTTGAGCTAAAAAATTATCTGGTACATCAGAAACTACTTTTTCTAATTCTTTTATTGCGGCTGTATACTGTGCTTTATCAAAATAACATCTTGCAAGAGCGACCATTCCACTTACGAAATTTGGGTGATATTCAAGTCCTTCTTTGCAAATATCGATGGCTTCATCTACAAGGCCACTTTTTCTATATGCCTCTGCTAAAGGAGCAAATATCCTTGAACGAGGATTTGATTGATATTCTTTTAGATAACGATCTAGATCGGCATCATATTTTTGCCCCATAGCCATATAAGCATAATAATTAACTTTTGTTCTATTTTCAATGGTTTTATTGACTCATGCAAAGCCATTTGCTAAACAACGTATATAAATCTTCTTTGGAGGTTGACGTGAATCTTAAGTATGACAGTGCAAAAGTAGATAATTGCATAAAGGCCATTAGGATGCTTTCAGCTGAAGCCGTAGAAAAAGCCAAATCTGGACATCCCGGGATGCCTCTTGGTTGTGCAGATCTTGCTTTTATCCTTTGGCATTACTTTTTAAGGTTCAACCCAAAAGATACTCGATGGATGGGAAGAGATATATTTATCCTCTCTGCAGGTCATGCCTCTATGTTGCAGTATTCCTTGCTACACCTTTATGGTTTTGATCTTAGTATAGACGATATCAAGAATTTTAGGCAACTTGGATCAAAAACACCGGGACATCCAGAATATGGCATCACGAAAGGTGTTGAAACGACCACTGGACCTTTAGGCCAAGGTTTTGCCAACGGTGTTGGTTTTGCAATGGCAAGAAAAATGTTAGAAGCTCGTACAGGCAATACAGGGCTTTTTAATACAAAGGTATATGCGATAGTAAGTGATGGCGACATCATGGAAGGTATTTCAAGTGAGGCTGCTTCTTTTGCAGGCAACCTTGGTCTTGATAACATCATATACATATATGATAAAAATGATGTTTCTATAGAAGGTCCAACTAATATTACTATGAACGAAGATACAGGCTCTAAATTTAGAGCAATGAATTGGAACGTTATTGAAATAGATGGTTTTGATCATACTCAAATTATTGGAGCACTTAATACAGCTAATTCTCATAAAGGTTCTCCTACGCTAATAGTTGCTAAGACGGTGATAGGGAAGGGTGCTAACAAAAAACAAGGCAAAAGTTCTTCTCATGGAGAACCGCTTGGAGCAGAAGAATTAAAATGTTTGAGAGATAATCTTTCTTGGTGTTGTGATCAATTTTGTATACCAAAAGAGGTCTATGAATTCACTAACGAAAAAAATCTTGAGATGAAAAAAGAATATGATGAATGGCAGAAAAAATTCAAACAAACTTTTAAAGACCTTAATGTCGACGTAGATATTTCGGAATCTTTATATAAGGAACTCCGTGCTCTTGTTACAGGTAAAGCAGAGGCAACAAGAAGTAGTTCAGGAAGATGTATGCAGGTGATAGCAAAACACTTATCTGGTTTTGTTGGTGGATCTGCAGATCTTGGACCTTCTAATAAGACCACAATAAATGATTCTACGTCTATAAAGCATGATGATTTTTCTGGCAAGAACATACATTATGGTGTTAGGGAACATGCAATGGGTGCAATATCTAACGGTCTTGCATTGCACGGTGGTTTTGTTCCTTTTGC
>JAKIZQ010000116.1 GCA_022707945.1 Bdellovibrionales bacterium | reverse complement strand
TGTCTGCTCTAATAACGTATTCTTTCTCTCTAAAAAATCCTATCAATCTCCAACATGCTATAGCTGTTATTTCCCAGAATAGGTACAAAGAGATAAGATTCCTTGAGTATACTATTCCCATCATAGAACCAAGGAACAAAACTACCATGAAATAATATTCGTTCCTGTGTTTAAATTCTTTTATGTAACCAAAAGAATATAAAACTATGATAGAGCCAACTAAAGAAGAAACAATTGCCATAAAAACAGCAAGTGTATCTGCATGAAAAAAGTCCATTAATAATGATTGGCTGTGTAAAGTGGTAACACCCGCAGAACTCCCTGCTGCTGGAAGCAACAAGAAAGAACAAACAAGTGATACAAGCACAAACATTAATGAGAATAGATTCCTTGCTGATTCTGAGATCTTAGAGATCAATGGAAGAAAGAATGATCCAAGAACCGGCACAAAGACTGCAATTAGGATTAAAGATTCGTTAGACATCACAAAAACTCCCGATCGTTTTTATATTTTAAGACACGCATACAGTTACAATGAAGTTACAAATTTTACAAATATAAAATCCAGTTTTTGTTGCAAAGCTGAACATAAAGAACAGTCGGGAATATAAGTACTTACACTCCCGACTGCATATATATTCCAAAGAGGCGATAATTGTGGCCCCTCTGGTAAGAAAACAAATAAAAAGTGGGAGTAAGTTTAATACTCCCACTTTAATATTAACTATAACAAATCAATTACCAGCTGAAATGGCTTCTACTGGGCAAACCCCAATACAATTGCCACAATCTATACATTTTCCTGCATCTATAACAAAAACACTGCCATCTTGCGCTATTGCAGAAACTGGGCATTCTGGTTGACATGCACCACAACCAACACATTTTTGTTTATCTATTGAATGAGACATATTGATGACCTCCTTTGATATTTTATAATAAATGTAAATCATATTATCATTTTAGGGTCAAATGAAATAAGCACAGCCAATAAATTGGCTAATATTGACGATGACTTTATCGGCTTGTAAAAAACTTCAACTAATTATAATATGGCTTCATGATACTAAAACACGGAAATGGAAAAGTTACTTTTGTATTTGATCAAGAATCATCATATTCTGTGTTCCTAACTGGTGATTTTAACAGCTGGAGCACCCAAATAGACCCAATGGAACTCATAGAGGGAAAGTGGCAAAAAACGATAAAATTAAAACCCGGCGCATATCAATTTAAATATTTCACAATGGAAGATGACGGTATGCACTGGTTTAATGATTGGCGTGCTGATGCTTATGTAAAAAGCCCTTATGGCGGCGAAAACTCTGTAGTAATAATAGACTAAACAAGAATAACTTGCACAATAACGGCTGGCTTGTCCTGATAGATCTTTCTAAACTCCCTTTTAGTTAGGTTTTCTATCTCCATCAAAGACTTAGATTTGTCTTTTCTTATCTCTTTATCTTTTAAGGCCTCTTTAATTTTTTTCTTAATCCCACTCAGCAAATCTTGCAGTTTTTTATTAACAACAGAACCCAATGTGCTTATCTCTACATCAATTATCACTTCTTTTTTCTTGTCCATTAATACAGTGACACTAACAACCCCGTGTAAAGCAGCGAGCATTCTAGATTTAATTATTTTCTTATCAACAAGTTCGTTGCTATCAGAATCAAGGTATAATTTTTTAACATCTATTAATTCACCTTTAAAAGTATGGCCTCCTTTAAAAGATATTTTTTCTCCACTATTAAGGATAAAACACCTGTCCGGAGAAACACCATTTTTTATAGCCAATTCTACGTGGCTTTTTAGGTGTAAATATTCACCATGTAATGGGATAAAGAATTTTGGTTTAACTAAATCTATAAAATGAGACAGTTCTCTACTATTTGCATGACCAGAACTATGAACATCTTTTATGTCTGGATAAACTATTATGGCACCCAGCTCACTTAATCTGTTTATTGCATCCATTATTGTCTTCTCGTTACCAGGTATCTTGCTTGAAGAGAAAATAACCATATCTTTTTCTGATATCTTTATTTGAGGATGATAACCATACGACAACCTTACTATAGCAGAGTTCCTTTCTGCCTGACTACCAGTTAAAAGAAAAACACAATTCTTGCTCTTGTATTTTTTGATCTCTGTCTCTGGTCTTATACAACCACCATCATCTTCTATATATCCAAGTTTTCGACCAATATTCATGTGTAACTTAAGATTATTACCGCTTATGAAAAGTCTCTTGTTATGTTTTTTTGATAATTTTATAACCTGATTTATTCGCTCTATGTTAGAAGAGAAAAGAGTAACTATAATTTTTTCTTCTGCACGTTCAAAACATTGATTTAGATTATCAAACACCATATTGTCTGGAATTGATTCTGTATCATCATAAGCATTAGTGCTATCACTTAAAAGAATATCTACACCATATTTGTTCTTTATAGTGTTCACCTTATCAAGAAAATCAGCTGTCTCTTTATTCCCTAATTTAAAATCAGAAGCATAAAGAATATTTAAATCTTTTGTTCTTATAAACAATGCTCCAGAATCAGGAATGCTATGGTCCACTTTTAAATACTCAACTGTAAAAGGGCCCTCGCTAATAGGCTCACCAAACTTTATAGTTCTTAGGTTTTTTTTAGGGTTAATACCTGTAGAAATTTTACATTTAGCTGTTATTAACTCTTTGGCATATGGTGCAACATATATAACTGGAGAAATGCTTTTAAGTAGATACGGTATCCCTCCAATATGATCTTCGTGACCGTGAGTAACGAATAAAAAATTAATATTGCCTATTTTGCTAACCAGATCATCATAGTCGGGCATAATAGACTCTATCCCAAAATATTGTGAGCTAGGAAATATAACGCCTGCATCTATACAAATATTAAAACCATTACACCTAAGGATGAACATGTTCATCCCTATCTCCTTAACTCCTCCTATAGGTATTACGTCTAACATTCTGCTACACCTAGAACTTGTTGGTTAACCCAACTAAAAAGACCATCTTGCTATAACTTGCAGAAGGATCTGGACCAGTATAATACCCAAAAGAGTTATACGCATCAGAGTTAACCCATTCTGCCATGAACTTTGTAGTAAAAGAAATATTTTCTTTCAATTGTTTAACAACAAAAAGAGGAATGGATAATTCTGTTATAAAGCCAAGTCTGTGATCAACTCTTCTAGGCGAGGCTCTATAATATCTATATATATATTGGAACTCAGAGAGACTAGCCATGCTGTCATAAATTATAGATTTAAACTCCATTGATACTTTTTCATCTACATAAAAATTAGAATAAACTGAATCATAAGCCATTCTCTCATATATTGCAGATAAAGACGTCCTGTATGAAATAAGATCCGTTACCTTTATTCTAATAACTGGTTCATGAAAGTCT
>JAKIZQ010000115.1 GCA_022707945.1 Bdellovibrionales bacterium | reverse complement strand
TTCTTTTGCTTTTCTATCATCCCACGGTTTTAATTTAACAAAATAAAAACCAGAATATGAACTAGATATGCCAGTCAACATACTATAACCACCAACAGAAATTATGTTCTCTACACCTGGTGTTGACATTAGTATGGAATCTATCTCTTTCATTACAGCGTCTGTTCTTTGTAAAGAGGCAGAATCAGGTAGAGTAACGTTCATATAGAAGTAACCCATATCCTCTAACGGTATAAAACCAGATGGAACTAATTTAGTAAGAGCGAACACTAGTAGAACGGTTAGAAGCAGAACGCCAATACTCCTTCTAGCTTTTTTCATCAAAAAGCTAGAAACACCAACATAACCTGCTCTAGTCATATCAAAATACTCGTTGAATTTTGCAAAGAATTTTGTCAATAGACCCTTGTTCTCTTCTTTTCTTGGTTTAAGCATCATTGCACAAAGAGCAGGGCTAAGTGTTAAAGCGTTAAAAGCAGATATTATGACAGACAACGCAATAGTCATAGCGAACTGCTGATACATTCTTCCGACTATACCTGGGATGAATGCAACGGGGATAAACACCGATGATAATATAAGTGCTATGGCTATAACTGGCCCACTTATCTCACTCATGGCTTTTATAGTTGCTTCCTTAGGTGAAAGACCTTTTTCTATATGATGTTCTACGGCCTCAACAACCACTATGGCATCATCGACGACCAGCCCTATTGCAAGTACCAGACCAAATAAAGACAAGGTATTAACAGAAAAGCCAAAGAGTGGGAAAAATATAAAAGTACCTATCAAAGAAATAGGGACTGTTAACATTGGTATGATGGTCGCTCTCCAATTCTGTAAAAATATGAAAACGACTAAAAGAACAAGCACTATAGCTATAAAAAGAGTTTCTGTTATTTCTTTTATACCAGCTGTTATAGGAGCAGTGGTATCAAGTCCAACTTCATAAACTACGTCATGAGGAAATTTTTCTGCAAGTTCTTTCATCTTTGCTCTTGCAGATTTGGACACATCAAGGGCATTACTGCCTGCTATTTGATAAACAGCCACTATGGCACTTGGTTTTTTATTGTACCTAGCTTTTGATGCATAAGTAAGTGCACCAAGTTCTGTTCGTGCAACGTCTTTTATTTTAACAGTGGAGCCATCTGGCAAAGCTTTTATAGTAACGTTAGCAAACTCTTCTGCTGTTAAAAGTCTACCTTTTGTCCTAACGGTTAAAGTAAATTCATTATCATCAGGAGCTGGTTCTGCTCCTATTTGTCCCGCAGGATTAACTGAGTTTTGTGCTTGTATAGCTCCTATAACATCTGACGCTGTTAGTCTTAATTTTGCAAGTTTGTCTGGCTGTAGCCAAATCCTCATTGCGTAGTCTTGAGCACCCAGAACCCTTACTTGTCCAACACCATGTAGCCTAGTAAGTTGGTCGACTATGTTTATTGTTGAATAGTTAGAAAGGAAAAGTTTATCGTAAGTACCATTTGGTGAATATATACTAAAAAGTATAATCGGTAATGGAGATGATTTTTGTACGGTAACGCCCCAAGTTTTGACATCTGCGGGTAAAGTAGAAGACGCTTGGGATGCTCTATTCTGAACAAGAACTTGGTCCATATTAGGATCTGTACCAACATCAAAAGAAACCCTTATGCTCATAGATCCGTCGTTAGCACTGGTAGAAGAAACATAGAGCATGTTATCTACGCCGTTTATTTGCTGTTCAAGAGGTGTTGCAACAGATTGTTCTATTGTTTGAGCGTCTGCTCCAGTATAAGAAGTCGTAACATCTACTTCTGGCGGTGCAATATCTGGATACTGGGCAACAGGTAATCCCTTAAGTACAACAAGCCCAGATACGACTATAATTATAGAAATAACAATCGCTACTATAGGTCTATTAACAAAAAATTTACCCATGGTTTAAGACTCCTTTGCTGGAGAATATGGTTTAGGGCTAACTATCATTCCTTCTTTTATTTTCAAAAAACCTTCTACAATTATCGATTCACCCTCTTTAAGTCCATCTGTGACTATTCTGTTGTTGCCGAATATATAACCAACTTTTATGTCTCGCATTTCCACTTTATTATCTTGGGTCACAACAGCTATTTGTGTAGTGCCTTGTGTTTCTATAATTGCTCTTCTTGGTATTACCAAGGCGTCGTTAAAAGTTCCAACCTGTGCACGAACTTTTGCATATTGTCCGGGCCTTAAAAAGCCATCAGGATTTGGAGCTTTTATTTGAACAGAGATAGTACCTGTACCAGGGTCTATTTGCCTATCTGCAAAACTAAAAGCACCCTTTTGAGGATAAACACTCCCGTCGCTAAGTATTATGTCTATTTCTGGGCCAGTAGAAACAGGGGCTCCGTCCTTATTAGTAAGATGCATCTTTTGGTACCAAATATATTCGTTCTCACTAAGAGGAAATATTACTTTAATAGGATCTATAACAGAAATGGTAGTAAGTTTTTTTGATGGATCTACAAGATCCCCGACTTGAGCTATTGCAGAACCTGCTAGCCCAGTTATAGGAGAAGTGACCTTAGTCCAATCAAGATTAAGTTTTGCTTGTTCAAGAGCGGCCTTGACCGTAGAAACTGCCGCCTTATTCATTTCATTGGTCCTTACTGCATCTGTATATTCTTTTTTACTAACAGCGCCCTCTCTTACCAAAGAGCCATAACGTTTTACATCTGACTCAGATTTTCTCTGATTGGCATATGCTTTTTCAAGATCTCCCTGTGCGGCATCAAGAGCAGCCTGATATGGTCTTGGATCTATCTCAAATAAAAGTTGTCCTACCTGAACAGTAGAACCCTCATCGTAGTTCATCTTTAAAAGGTAACCAGATACTTTGGGGAATATGTCTGCGTTAACATCACCCTGTGTTGTACCTATCCACTCCTTGGTCATGGGGACATCTTGTTTTACGACTGGAGTAACAAGGACTTCCATGGGTTTAACTTGTTTTGCTGCTAATTCTTCTGCCTGTTTAGCTTGATGGTTTTTGTAATAATGAACAGACAATCCTACAGCTATAATCATGAACAATAAAATAGTTAGAGACTTCTTCTTTGTCATTTAGCAGGCCCTCCCCTTATTAATGACATTATCACATAATAATTATCTCATTCATAGAGGGGATTTATTGGAATTCTCTACTATGTACTCTTAACCAAGCTCTTTTGATCTTGTAATCTGGATATATATAACCCACTTTAGACCAGAATCTCTTAGAATGGTCCCTTTGTACAATGTGAACAAGCTCGTGGACAACTACATATTCTATTACATCCAATGGAGCCATAACAAGACGCCATGTAAAAGAAATGCCCCCTTTGGAATTACAAGAACCCCATCTTGACTTAGCGCTACTTATTTTTACAGAGCTATATTTTATACCTGTTTCCTTGGAATATTTTTTAACTAATTCCTCTATAACTATTCTGGCCT
>JAKIZQ010000114.1 GCA_022707945.1 Bdellovibrionales bacterium | reverse complement strand
CTTAGATTTGGGCTTGTTATTATGATACCGTTCTTAATATCTAGTGCACCCGGAGCCCCAAGGCCAATACCTGCCAAGGAACAATTATCTACTTTACCGCACAGCTCGTTTATGGATTCTGCTATTCTTTTTACTACAGAATCAGGGCCGTCGTGGGCCTGTGTCTTTTTTTCTATTATATGGACTATCTTCCCAGCTTGATCTACCAAGGCCACAGGGATGTTGGTACCGCCGATGTCTACACCTATTGAATACTTCATTTATTCTTACCCTCGTAATGAATACTATTTTATAAAAAAATGTTTTTCAATTCTAAAAACAATGATAACACTATTATTATCGGAGGTAATGACATGAGATATGTTCTTTTATTACTATTGTTGCCGTTAAACATATTTGCGGCCACTTTTTCTTATAGTGGTGATTGGAGAGCAGAATTGGCTATGTACCATGACCTTGACCTTACAAAGTCAATGCACGGGACACCTTCTGCAGATTATTTAGATCCAACTAACCCACTGTTTAATCCTAATGCGTCTAACAACACCAAAACATATTGGTTACAGCGTTTTAAGATAAAACCAGATCTTATAATTTATGATGATGTAAGGATAAAAACAGAATGGATACTTCTTGCTGGTTCTGCACTAAGTTCTACTTCTATGGGTGGTTCAACTAATAATATGGTCGCTGGCGGTATAATGAGTGGCGATAACATACATGCTGACCTTTCTGTAAGAAGGGCATGGTTGGAATGGACAAGTGACTGGGGTGTTTTCACTCTTGGTCGTCAGCCTCTACACTATGGTCTTGGTATGACATATAATTCAGGTGATGGATTATGGGACTATTGGGGCGACAGCGTAGATAGGATTGCCTATAAATTAATGATGGGCACTGTGTGGTTCGGTCTTGCTTACGACGTAAGAACAGAAGGCGCTGTAAACTATTATGGAGATAACAAGAGCTCTTTTGAAACACAAATAGGTTATAACGAACTAGAATCCAATATGGAAATTGGCTTTATGTGGCACTTTGATTTTGGTGCAGGTAAAGAAAGAGTACATGTGTACGATGTCTATCAAAAGAAAACTTTTCCTGAGACTGGTATAAGCCTTGGCTTTGAAGCTGCGTATAGAAAAGGTGAAGAAAGGGACTATGATGCAGATGGTCTAATGGATCAAGTACAAGCATTTGGTCTAGTATTTGATTTCTTGTATGCACCGGGTGCTAGTGAATTTGGTCTTAAGACAGGGTTTGCAACTGGAGAAGATGGTACGGCAGACAACAAGTATCATGCGTTCCACTTTAACAGAGCATACAAAATAGCAATGTTGTTGTTCAACGAAGACCTTGGTGTTGGTGGTGATAGTGTTCATGGCAGTCCGGGTATAGGTGCTGATTTTAATGATCTTGGAGCAATATTCATTGCACCAAGATTTGCATATACTTTTTCTGAAGTATTAAAGGTCGAGTCAGTTATCGCTTATGCTATGACCCAAAGAAGACCAGCTCTTGGCAAGAAAAAGAGCCTGGGTACAGAGTTTGACCTTAATGCAACATATATGTGGAAAGATTATTTTGAAACAGGAATAAGGATGGGATGGTTCTTCCCGGGTCCATATTTTGATGGCAAAGCAGTTGGCATGGGTACTATGGCAACATTTGCACTAAAATTTTAAAGTTGTGTAGTATAATAATTTTTGATGAAGACATTTGCTGTTTGTATATTAGATAATGACAACGTTAGGGCAGACATAATAAAAGATGCTTTAATGGAGTATGGTTATGCTCCAAAAGTATTTACTTCAGAAGTAATGGCCTTAAAGACCATGATAGAAGTAAGTTATGATGTAGCTTTTGTTTCTTCTGATTTTTCAAACAACATGCCAGAGCTTCTTATGAAAATAAGGAAGTTTTCTGCTAATACGACGATAATAGGTGTTCTTCAGGATTCAAAAGTAGATGCACAACTTTTAATGTCTGAAATGGATGTTAAACATTACGTTCATGTGACAGAGAATTCCAAAGAATTCTTAATGGAAAGACTTTGTGCTGTTGAAGCAGAATTAATGAAAGGTGACCAACGAAGATCTTTTGTCTATTCAGCACTTGATCAAGCAAAAAAGCTTACAGACAAAGCAACTGCTAAATCCATCAACACAGCCTTAAAGATATTATATCCAAGCGACAAAGAGGATGGAAGAATAAAGGGTTCTATAGGGGCCGTTCCCTATTATGAAGTGTTAAGACTTTGTGCTGGTATCTATGAAGAAGGCACTCTTGAATTCATGAACGAAAAAGAAAGAGCCGTGCTTGTAATAAAAAACAGGAATCTTGTTTCTACTTTTATTACACCAGGCACAAGAGGATTAAAGGCTTTCTTAAGGATAGCTAGATGGGAAAAAGGTAACTTTTATTTTAAAAATACGATTTCAGTTAGTTACCCAATAGAATCAGATCTAGCATATTTAGGTATACAAAAACTTTGCTCATTGGCGGAAAGATCTGTTGAATGGTATGCAAGGATGAGAAAAAACCTTCCTTCTAACGATATAAGTATAAATTTTAACATGGCGGCGATAGATCTTAAAACATCTTATTCTACAGCTGAGTTTGATGTACTTTGTACTATCATAGAACACGAAAAGGTAATGGACATACTTAATTATAATAGCAACGACGATATAGATATATATGACTCCCTTATAGGCCTAAGAAAGAAAGGTGCTATAACGGTCCAAGGGGATTGATCTTGAGGCTTAGACGTTTTTTTCTAACTTCATTTATGGTCGGTTCTTGTCTTGTACTTAATTTATCTGATTTGTATTCTCAAGAGAGAGCTGATACTAAAAGATCAAAAGCAATGCTTCTCATGAATGAAGGTAAATTCAAAGAAGCTTTATCTGTGCTGGAAAGTATAAAGACCTCTGTTAATCCTCCAGATTATCTTTTTATGCTTGGTGTAGCGTATCAAAAGAATGAACGTTATTCTGAATCTGTAGAAGTGCTAAAGCAGTATGCTTCAATAAGGCCTAACGACGAAGATTATCATTATTACTTGGGTTATGCTTTATATAATTTAAAACAGTATGATGCTTCTTTGGATGAGTTCAATAAATCTATTCTTCTTGGTGTTAAAACAGAAGCGGCCAGTTATTACTCCGGTCTTATTTATTTTGACAAGAAAGATTATGCCTCTGCGTTACCTTTCTTTATTAAGGCGAGCACTAATGGTGGAGAATATGAAAATGTTGCACATTATTATGCTGGTATATGTTTATATAAAGATGGTGTGTCAGAAGGGGGCCCTGCTTCTCTAGAAGCAGCTCTGTATCACTTTGATAAAGTAGTTAAGGACAACAGCGATATAGATAAGGATTCAAGAAAATATATAGCAATAATAAAAGAGTATCTTGATACTGGTGCGATAAGGCAAAAAGACAGGTTGGAATTAAAATTTAGGGCTGAACTTTTTTATACGACCAACAGGACTTCTGATCCAATAGATGGTGTGCCTGTAATAGGGTATGATTCAAATAAAAGTGGTCTTGGCGGTGATTTTTTATTTGATATAGGTGTTGCCCCTGTATTGATGAACAATTTTGCTCTTTTTGTTAATTATGGTTTACATGAGAACATGGGGT
>JAKIZQ010000113.1 GCA_022707945.1 Bdellovibrionales bacterium | reverse complement strand
GAGTTAAGGACTCCAGACATGACCTCAAACCCATATCTTGCGTTGAGCTCTGTTGTGCTTGCTGGAGTAGACGGTATAAAGAACAAAATAGATCCAAAGGATGTTAGTGGTGAAGCTATTAACGATATAGAGAATTTCTCTAAGCTAAGAAGAGGAGTTGAACTACTCCCAAGATATCTTGACGATGCTCTTGATGCATTAGAGGGTGATCATCAATTCTTGCTACAGGGAGATGTTTTTACACAAGAACTTATAAATTACTGGATAAAGATAAAGAGGGACGAAATATCATCTATTGCTACACGTCCTCATCCATTTGAATTTAAATTGTATTTTTCATTCTAAAGCATAGGTGAAATAAAGTATGCCTTGGACCCTAGAAATACGTGACGAAGAAGAATTACTTGAAAAGCATGTTTTGGCTGATGGTGTATTCAGCGTCGGAAGAGAAGCCTGTGACATTAACATACAGGATGTAAAAGCATCAAAACAACATTGTAATTTTTATGTTCAAGGAGAAGAAATATCCGTTATAGATTCTAACTCCACCAATGGGACCTTTGTGAACGGTATAAGAATAGAAAAAAGGGACCTTCGTCATAATGATGTGGTGATAGTTGGAACTACAAGAATAAGGGTATTAAAGTGTTAAAGGATCTCGTATTTGAGTTAAGGCTTGCCTTAAAATTCCTGTTCGTAAAACCCAGGGGCTTTTATCGTTTAGCGAGGTTCTTTACAATAGCTACCCTTGGAATAGGTGTTGGTGCTTTACTGTTATCGTTATCTGCTTTTGAAGGATATAAAAAGATTATTTCAGAAAGGTATCTTGATTCAAGTTCTCATCTTATAGTCTCAAAAAGATTTGATTCACAAGAAGATGTAAAACAAAAAGTGTTGTCTGTTATAGGTAAAGATGTTCAGGCAATATCTTATTCTGGTTATATAGAACTTATGTTAGCGTCGGATGCTGGTATTAAAGGTTCTGCTTTTCAGGTGCTAGAAAAAGATTCTTTTGATGGTGTTATACCTCTTTGGAAATACATGAAACAAGGTGCTCAAACCTGTGTTCTAGATACTCCAGATGGAATTATATTGGGGTCTGTACTTGCAGAAGAACTTGGTCTAAAGATTAATGACGCTGTGAATGTTGTATATCTTAAATCTGTAAAAAAACTAACGGTGTGTGGGATAAGTGAGTATGGTCTTTATGACTTAGATTCAAGGATAAGCTGGATGGCAGTTAATACTGCAAAAAAGATATTTCCAGAAGCTGAACTTGATACTGCTGTAAAGATAAGGCTTAAAGATGATGTTAACTTAGAAAAGACAGCCTCTTACTTGCAAGAGGAACTTGGTTACTTGTATGAAGTAAGAAGCTGGGAAGACCTTAATTATGGTCTTCTTGAATCTGTAAAACTGGACAGAATGGTGATGTTCTTTATTCTTGGAGTGCTTATTGCTGTATCTGTTTTTAATGTGTTCGCAACTCTTATGATACTGATACGAGAGATGAGAGTAGAAATATCTGTGCTTAACATACTTGGCCTTAACAGAAAAAGGACCTTAAGGGTTTTCTTTATACAGGCTCTTATACTTGGAATATCTGGTTATTTACTTGGTATTTTGATGTGGGCGGCTTCTTTTTGGGCTGTAAAAAGTTGGGGACTTATAAATCTTCCAAAGGACATTTATCTTGTCTCGACTATTCCCATGGGAGCCAGTGTTTTTGACCTTCTTTCTGTCTTTTTAATGGTCTTATTGTTTGTTTCTCTTGCATCTATTGCTCCATTGATGCATCTTTTTAATAGATTCAAAAAGGAGGGCTCCGCCTATGGTGTTAAAGGTCAGTGGGCTCAGTAAATCATATATACAGGGTGATGGTACATTCCTTGATGTACTTAAAGGGATAAGTTTTAACCTTAATGCTTCAGAAAAAGTTGCTGTAATGGGAGAATCAGGCTCTGGGAAAACAACATTTCTTAATTGTGTTGCAGGCCTTGATCGTTTTAATTCTGGAAAAGTACTACTTCTTGATAAAGATATATCATCGCTGAACGACAAAGATCTTGGTTCTTTAAGGAATAGGGACCTTGGTTTTGTTTTTCAATTCCATTATTTATTAAAGGATTTTTCTGTTAAAGAAAATATTATGATGCCATGCTTGATAGCTGGTTATACTCACAGTAAGGCAGAAGAACTTGCACTTGAAGTTTTGGAAAAGATACGCTTGTTGCATAAGGCACATAGTACTCCAAGGCAACTTTCTGGTGGAGAACAGCAACGAGCGGCAATAGCAAGGGCACTGGTGATGAAACCAGCTTTATTGGTAATGGATGAACCAACAGGGAATCTTGATGAGCATTTATCTGACGATATAATATCTGCTGTAATAAAATTGTGTAAAGAGAACAAAACAAGTATCCTTATGGCAACGCATAACAAAAAAATAGCAGAACAAATGGATAAAATATTGGTGCTAAAGGAGGGTGGGCTTTGGACACAAAAATAATAAGAAAGGTAGTAGACGAACTTTGCAGTGAGAATTCTCTTAAAAGTATCTCATTCAGGACTAATTTTGGTACTCCACTACCGTCTGTAAAAGAACTTTCAGAATTAGTTCTATTACTAAGGTCTGCTATACTGCCCGGATATTTTATTAGTGCAGACCACGAACCTTTAGACCAACAATTTTACATAGGGACGATACTAGAGAAAGTATCAAAAAAACTAAAACAAGAAGTTTTAAGGGGATATTGCTTTTTTTGTGAAACACCAGATCAATGCAATACTTGTAAGTATAAGTCTAGCGAGGTTGTTGAAAATTTCATACAGACCATCCCAAACATAAGGCACCTAATATCAACAGATGCACTCGCGGCATATGAGGGAGATCCAGCAGCAAGAAGTGCCGGAGAGGCAATTTTTTGTTATCCAAGTATTAGGGCGCTAATAAATCACAGGATAGCCCATGAACTTTATAAACTTGGGGTACCTTTGATACCTAGGATAATTAGTGAACTTGCTCATTCAGAGACTGGAATAGACATACATCCAGGGGCACAGATAGGCGAAAAGTTCTTTATGGACCATGGAACTGGAATAGTTATTGGTGAAACGACCATAATCGGAAAAAATGTTCGTTTGTATCAAGGTGTTACCTTGGGTGCAAAAAGTTTTCCTTTAGACGCTAATGGCAAACCAATAAAAGGTATAGCAAGACACCCAATAGTTGAGGATGATGTAATTATATACGCTGGAGCTACCATACTTGGAAGGATCACTATAGGCAAGGGTGCCGTCATAGGTGGCAATAAGTGGGTTACAGAGGCTGTTCCTAGTGGAAGTAAAGTTGTATGATAAAAGCCAAATACAGCATTGTATTTGTAACAACAAGCTCACTGCTTGAAGCAAAAAAAATAGCTAAAGCACTTTTGAATAAAAAGTTATGTGCCTGTATTAACATTATTCCAAAAATTAATTCAATGTATGTTTGGAAAGGAAAACTTCATGACGAAAAAGAAGTTCTGCTTGTGATAAAAACAAAAAAAGAGCTTTTTAAACAAATTTCTACAGAAGTAAAAAGACTACATTCCTACACAGTACCAGAAGTAATAGCCTTGCCTATATTAGAGGGACATAAAGCATATCTTGACTGGATAGCAAAAGAGTGTTTAAAAGTTA
>JAKIZQ010000112.1 GCA_022707945.1 Bdellovibrionales bacterium | reverse complement strand
TTTCTCTTCATAACCTGACCTCCTTTTGTTTAAATACTATCACATATTATGTGGCAGCATTTTCGGGGGGCAGGTCACTAAATAAGTAAGAACTTTATCTGTTTTACTTGTTTCACCTTCTACAAAGCCTGTAGTCGTTTTCCCTGTATATACTAGGTCATAGTCATTCTGCGCGTCAGTACAGTTAAGGTCTTGATATTTTTTATCGTAAAGGTCGTTGAGTTATATTCGTCACCGTATATGTCTTCCATTATGTAGAACTGTGAACCACCATAACCATCTTCTACACACTCGGCTGTCCACGTCCCTTCAAGCTTTTCCCTGTTCTGTTGATCTAATGTTTTGTCTTTACCGCAAGATAAAAGTAAGAGAACAAAAAATAGTGATAGAAGTTTCTTCATTGTTCAACCTCCAAAAGAATATACTCCACTAGTAACGTAATTTGCTGGACCAGTCAAATATATAGTTCCAAACTTTAATTCTACTTTTGCAGTTCCGCCAAGCATATGCACGTTAACCAGATCGCTGCATCTTTTTTGTTCGTAAACTGCCGCAAAAACAGCACAAGCGCCACTTCCACAGGCTTTAGTTTCTCCACTCCCACGCTCCCAAACCCTAAACTTTATATTGTCACTATCCATTATTTTAAAGAATTCCACATTTGTCCTGTTAGGAAAGTTTTTATGGTTCTCAATAAAAGGTCCTGCTTTCTTTATATCCAGATTATCAAGATCCTCACATTCTACGACGGCATGAGGGTTTGTCATGGAAACATTGATGTATTCTATTTTATTCCCTTCATGAGTTAAACTTTCTTTTTTTCCTACTCTGGCTTTTCCCATATCTATGCTTACAGTATCGTTATCTACTATTGCATTAACTATGTGTCCTGTTTTTTTAAGCACTATCTTAAATTCATTATTTTTTACCAAGCCTTTATCGTAACAAAGGCGAGCAACACATCTTAATCCATTACCGCAGGTTTCTGCCTCACTGGCATCAGCGTTAAATATCCTGCACCATATTTGATTATTATCCCTACCAATAACTATCAACCCATCAGACCCTATACCTGTTTTTCTATCAGATATTTTGGGTGTTATATTTATGAGCTCTTGAATATCTAACTCAGGATTTTCCTCTATTAAAACATAGATATAATCGTTCCCAAGGGCGTCCATTTTTGTATATTTCATGTTTTTACTCTTTACCTTCATGTTTTTCAGAGTTAAATTCTATCTGTTTTTATGGAGGGAATAAAGATGAAAATAGATGTTTGTACCCCTACCCCTAAAGACCTTAAGGACATTGACTTTCCTAATTGGGGAGTTTGGGAATGTCCCGTAAGCAGTTTCCCTTAGCATTATGATCAAAAAGAGACCTGTTACATCATAGAAGGCCAGGTAGTAGTAGAGACCAAAGACCAAAAAGTAGAGTTTAAGTCAGGTGATATGGTCTTTTTTCCAAAAGGGCTTTCTTGCCAATGGACAGTATTAAAGCCAGTAAAAAAATATTATAGGTTCGATTAAGGATACAATAAAAACAAAAATGGATAAAGATACAGGCTACATTTTTTGCCCATCCTGCGATTACAAGCAAAACGCCATTAACACAGAATGTGTTGCCTGTGGGCTTGTATTCTCTAAACACCTTAAATATGTACCTGTAAAAACACTTATAAATAAGTTCCTGTCTCCAAAAGAAATAATGGAAATACGTCGTGCAGAAGATAAGTTCAACAAAGTCCAACACGATCAAACCTCAAAAGCAGAACTTATAATACATTGCCAAAAAGAGAACATACTTGACCTTGCTTCTTACCATACACGTAACAGCAACGATAAAAACGGCATGGAGCTAATCAAGAAATTAAGTTCGGTTTTTTACATAGGTACACAAAAAGCACCAAAAGTATGGACACCTTCATTCATTTTATTCACTACAGTACTTGGATTGATAGTGGCACTAACACTACTTTTAAGAACTTACGTGTGATCACGTATACCAAATTCTATTTCTCCCTTAAAAACATCTACATCAATAAGGACTACATTTATTAAATCACCTAGTTTGAACCTTGGCTTTTTGCCTTTGCCAAGCACAGCCATTTTACTGCGGTCAAAGATAAGGCCCTCATAGCTAACCCTAGAGAACGCAAGAAAACCCTCTATAAAGATATCTTTTAGCTCTATATAGAGTCCTCTATCATTTATGCCAGATATCTCTCCCTTGAACGAATTACCTATCTTATCCTGCATAAAACGAGCTTGTTTTATCCTGTTAATACTCCTTTCTGCTTCCATGGCCCTTATTTCGCCTTGAGTACAAAGCTCAGCTATCCTTTTAATATCTTCTTCTTTATACAGCCCCTTAGTTTTTATGAGCCTATGTGCCATGAGGTCTGGATAACGTCTTATTGGAGAAGTAAAATGAGAATAGTCCTTGAGCGCTAAAGCAAAATGCCCCTGCTCTTTTGACTCAGAATAAGTGGCCTTTTCTAAACTTCTGAGCAAAGACCTGTTAAGCAAAGACCTTGCAGGATTTTTTTGTATCTTCTTAAGATAATCCGAAATTTGTTTTGCACGATTCCACGAAGGATCAAATTTTACCTTATATTCCATAGCAAGTTCTGCATATTCCTTTAGCTTTTCAGCGTCTGGAGCTTCGTGTATCCTGAATATTCCCATCCCCTTTGACTTCATAAGTCTTGCCGCTTGTATGTTGGCGGCTATCATAAACTCCTCTATGAGCGAGTGAGCAGGATATACCGGTCTTTTTGATATTGCTGTAACGTTACCTTTTGCGTCCATGGTAAACACGGGTTCTGGTATATCAAGAAAAACTGTGCCTCTATTAACGCTCTTTTTCCTTAAAAGAAGATACAGCTCATACATGTCTTGCATTAATGAGTTTTTTGAATCTATCATTCCTTGAGCCTGTTCATAGGTTAAACGCAGATGGCTCTTTATCACAGAAGGATATATCTTACTTTTTATTACAGAACCTTTGAGGTCAAAAAGTATTTCTGCCGTCATGGTGTAACGATACTTTTGTGGTTTAAGACAACAAACCTCATTAGAAAGTTTTTCTGGCAACATTGGAATGGCACGATCTGGAAAATAAACACTAGTTGTTCTTTGTAGCGCCTCATCATCTATTAAACTATTTATCCTTACATAGTGTGACACATCTGCTATGGATACAAAAAGTCTATATCCTTTGCTGTCCTTTTCACAAAAAACAGCATCATCAAAATCCCTAGCATCAACACCGTCTATTGTAACAATATTCATCTTACTAAGATTTTTTCTTTTAATACCACTATCGTCCGTAACAAATTATTCATTATAAATTTCGTCTTCTTGAGGAGGCTCTTTTATATCGTTAGCCAAAGCCAGTACTTTAGAAGTGAATTCGTCCCTCAGACCATATTCATTTATTACTATGTATGGGTCTTGATCTATTATCTTTGTCACCTCTCCATAGGGAAGAGTCCTTTTTTGAGGCCATTTCTTTATCTCCAACTCTACCCAGTCACCCTTTCTTGCTCTATTAAGACGACCATGTTGTACCATTACTATATCGCCGGTATTCCTTACTTCTACAGCTAAAGAACCAAAATGATCTATTAAACGTCCAACCACTTTACTATCTCTTCTAGATACGAATTCAATGAAAGTACCGTTAACTTTTCCGCCTTTTTGTCTTTTCTTCTCTATTT
>JAKIZQ010000111.1:268-3849 GCA_022707945.1 Bdellovibrionales bacterium | reverse complement strand
TTATCTTAGCTGGATATTATTTCTCATTTTATAAGAAGGCCCAACATACACAGGTAAGACAAACGCAAAACACACCTCAAGCAATCAAAACAAATGATACAGCATCTATAATAATAAACTTTATCCAAGACAAAGGTGTTCCAGAAACCACAAAGACAGAACTGTTGGAAACAGCTACAATGTTCTCCATAAGAACCATCCAAGACCCTGTTATGGCAGAAAATGGTGCTCTTAATTACGAATTTGAAATACCAAAAAACAATAAGGATCAGTTCATAGAAAAACTAAAACAGATAAAAGGCGTAAGTACTAACGAGAACATCCCTGACGATCAAGAAATACAAACTCTAAAAGTGGAGATGACCATATATCCTAATGAATGAGAAAACGATAAGTTCCGTAAGTATTTCTACGTTATCATATCTACTAACAGATCCTCAAGACAAGAGGTCTAAAATAGTTGTTGCACCAGATGCTGTTATCTGTGAAAAAATATTCAATTCACTAACGGCCTTAAAGAATAAAGACCAAAAAGTACATCTTCTACCAGAATGGGATTCTACTCCAGAATATCAAAACTCCCCAGACATAGAGGTACAAGCACAAAGAATAGAAGCTCTGCATGCGATATTAAACAACGCTGAGGGACTATTGGTAGTAACATCAATAAACGCAATAGCACAACACCTTGTGCCTGTTGAATATATAAGCTCTTTAAGTAAACAGTTTTTTATAAACTCAGAAATAAATATTAATAGCTTTACTCTTGATCTTATTTCATCTGGATACGAAAGGACGGATATAGTTAACTCTGTCGGTCAATTCTCTGTCAAAGGTAATATCATAGATGTTTTTTCTCCGTCTCAGTCGGACCCAATTAGAATAGAACTATTTGGAGATAACATAGAAACGATAAAGACCTTCGATAAAGTGACACAAAGGACCATATCAAAGGTGCAAACAGCAAAAATAATACCAGCAAGAGAACTCTCATTATCTACAGAAAATGTTCTGATGTTCAAAGAAAGATTTAAAGAACATTGTGATAAAAATCATGTAAGAAAAGACATCCGGGACCAAATAATAGAAATAATAGAGAACAACGTATATTTTCCTGGAATGGAATATTACCTTCCATTCTTCCACAAGAAATTATCAAGAATAAATGACTACATCAATCCAGAGCAACAAATAATATTATATGACCAGCATCTTTTTCAGGAAAGTGCTCACTACAAGAAAAGTGATATGGACCTCGGCCAAGACACAGGAGAATTCATTCCATATCCATTAAAAGAACTTTATATAGAAGGACCATTTTGGAAAGAATTAGATTATGGTAGAACAACCAATTCGTACTCAATTGATTTCATTGACGATGATACATCTCATTATTCACTCATAGAAGAACTAGTAAAACATCATAAAAAGGTGGAAGAATTCAAACACCATGGTGTTGATTCGATAGAAAAACTTAAAAAATTTCATAAAGAGACAACACAACAAGGATATAAACTAGTTTATACGTGCAGAAACGAGCACCAAGCAGAAAGGTTAATTTTCATACTAGGCGAACTCGCAAAGAACTTAAGAGTATTTAAGGAAACTAGATTAAACGAACTTATATACCAACATAACCAGACAGAACCATCTATATGTATCTCTGATCTTTCTGAGGGTTTTGTCATAAATTCAAAAAAATTATGGGTAACTACAGAAGATGAGATATTTGGTGAAAAACAAAAAAAGATAGAACCATCAAAGACAAAGGATGTGTTCCTTGATCTTTTCAAAGAACTAAAACTAAATGATCATGTCGTACATTCAAAACATGGAGTTGGAATATATCGCGGTTTAATAAAAGCAGAGATAGACGGAATAGAAAGCGATTACTTCCAAATAGAATATTCACAAAAAGATCTACTCCTACTGCCAGTACACAGATTGAATAGCGTACAAAGATATATAGCACAAGGTTCACACAAGATACTCCTAGATAAACTCGGAGGAAGTTCTTGGGATAAAAAGAAAAAGAAAGCAAAAAAAGCAACAATGGACATAGCACAAAAGTTAATAAAACTTCAGGCAGAAAGAGCAGCAAAGAAGGGCTTTGCTTTTTCTAGACCAGATGATGTTTATTATAAATTTGAATCAGAATTTGAATACGAAGAAACACAAGACCAGCTTAATGCAATAAATGACGTCATGACAGACATGGAGTCCATACGACCAATGGACAGATTGGTTTGCGGTGACGTCGGATTTGGAAAAACAGAAGTGGCAATAAGGGCTGCTTTTAAATGTGCTAAAGACGGTAAACAAACTGCAATACTAACGCCAACTACTGTTCTGGCTTTCCAGCACTATAGGATCTTCCAAAAAAGATTTAAAGATTACCCCGTTAATATAGATCTACTAACAAGGTTTAAAAGTTCCAAAGAACAAAATGAAACACTACTAAAACTAAAAGAAGGTAAAATAGACATTATAATAGGAACACACCGACTGTTAAGCAAAGACATCAACTTTAAAGATCTTGGATTATTAATAATAGATGAAGAGCATCGCTTTGGAGTAAAACAAAAAGAAAAAATAAAAGAGATAGCAAAAAACGTAGATATAATAACGCTAACAGCCACTCCAATACCAAGAACCCTTAACATGTCGTTAATAGGCCTAAAGGATGTGAGCATAATAACAACTCCTCCAATAAACAGGTCTCCCATAAAAACTTTCGTGTTAAAATTCAGCCCAAAGATGATAAGCAAGGCTATAAACTACGAACTAAAAAGAGGAGGACAAGTCTTTTTCCTTCACAACAGGGTACAAGACCTGGAGGAGCTTTATAACAAATTAAAAGACATAGTTCCAGAAGCCAAAATAATAATGGCTCACGGGCAAATGGATTCCAAAGACCTAGAACAAAAAATGATATCTTTCTATAACAAAGAGGCTGACGTATTAGTTTGCACCTCAATAATAGAGTCCGGCATAGATATACCTAACGCCAACACTATAATAATAAATCGCGCAGATATGTTCGGGCTTTCACAGCTCTACCAAATAAGAGGAAGGGTTGGAAGATCAACAAACAGGGCTTTTTGTTACTTGCTTGTTCCATCAAATTTTATGATAGGCAAATCTGCTATAGAAAGGATAAAAACATTACAAAGGTTCACAGAATTAGGATCGGGTTTTAATATAGCAAGCTATGACCTTGAGTTTAGAGGGGCCGGAGAAGTATTGGGATCATCACAAAGTGGATTTATAGACGATATAGGGCTTGATGAGTACTTAAAGCTAATACAAGAATCTGTAGAAGAACTAAAAGGTAATACAGACAAGGAACAAGGTCAAACAGACACAGAAATAGCCATAAACATCCCTGCATTTATACCAGAGACCTATATATCGGACATAGGACAGAGATTATTGTTTTATAAAAAATTATCGTCGTCATCATCTATTGAAGATCTCTTTTTAATACAAGATGAATTAAAAGACAGATACGGGGAATTACCAGAAGAAACAAACAACCTCTTTTCAATAATGGAGCTTAAAATAATGATAAAACCACTAAA
>JAKIZQ010000111.1:0-243 GCA_022707945.1 Bdellovibrionales bacterium | reverse complement strand
TGCCAGAGACCATAGTAAAATTGGTAACAGAACGAAACGATAAATATCGTATAACCCCAGACATGAAGCTCATATCTAATATAGATGACAATGACTGGAGAAGTGCTATAAAAGAAATACGTAATTTTATACAGATAGTGTTATGAAACAAAGAGGAGGTATTTAAAGTGAAAAGACTCTTTATACTTGGTGTTTTTATAATAAGTGGCATAACAAACGCCAAAACGCTAGCCACAATAGGGA
>JAKIZQ010000110.1 GCA_022707945.1 Bdellovibrionales bacterium | reverse complement strand
TTGCAGGAAAGACGAAATTTTTTATGTGCCTGCATATCCGCTACAAACGGTAATAGATCCAACAGGGGCGGGGGACACTTTTGCAGGAGGTTTTACAGGTTATCTTGCTACCAGCAAAGATTACAATTCTTTTAAGGAAATAAAAAAGGCCATGTTATATGGTTCTGTTACAGCCTCTTTTACTGTAGAAGGTTTTGGTATAGAGAGGATAAAAACAGCAACTATGAGCGAGATACAAAAACGTTATGATGAAATGTTGAAGATGATAAGTCTATAGTGCGCTTAATTAAGTAGTTAATAAAAAAACGGAGGTATATTTATGTCTAAGATCAAACAAATAATTGCCAGAGAGATACTGGATTCAAGAGGTAACCCTACGATAGAGGCTGATATCACTTTAGAATGTGGTATTTGGGCGAGGGCGGCGGTACCAAGTGGTGCTTCTACAGGTAGCCACGAGGCTTTGGAACTTAGGGATGGAGATAAATCAAGGTATCTTGGAAAGGGTGTTAAAAAAGCAGTTTCTAACGTGAACGAAATAATAGCCCCAAAGCTTAAAGGTGTAGAGGCTGATTATAAAAAATGTGATTCTATGATGCTTGAAATGGATGGGACCAAGAACAAAAGTAAACTTGGTGCCAATGCTATTCTTGCTGTTTCTTTGGCCGTACTAAAGGCACAGGCAATACAGGAAAAAATGTCACTTTGGGAATTCATAAATAAGCATGAGTTCAGCGAATTAAAATCAAAGTTGCCAGTACCTATGATGAACATTCTTAACGGTGGTTCACACGCAGACACCAACGTAGACATACAGGAATTTATGATTATGCCAGTTGGTTTTGATTCTTTTGCAGAGGCATTAAGGGCTGGTTCAGAAGTTTTCCACTCACTTAAAAAAGTCCTTTCAAAAAATGGTCTTACCACTTCTGTTGGTGACGAGGGCGGTTTTGCTCCAAGTCTTCCTAATAACGAGACTGCATTAAAGTACATATCACAAGCAGTTAACGAAGCTGGCTATACAGTCGGCAAGGATATAGTTTTTGCGATAGATGCCGCTTCGTCTGAGTTCTACAAGGATGGTAAATATAACATAGACGGTAAAGATCTTAATTCAGAAGAGTTGGCACACTATTATCAAGGACTTTGTGAAAAGTATCCTATAGTTTCCATAGAGGATGGTTTCTTCGAGGATGATTGGGCTGGCTGGAGAAAGTTTAGAGAACTTATGGGTTCTAGGATACAAATAGTTGGTGATGATCTTTTTGTTACTAATATAGAAAGACTACAACGTGGTATAGACGAAAAAGCTGCAAATTCCATATTGATAAAACTTAATCAAATAGGTTCTTTTACAGAAACTATTTCTGCAATCAAGCTTGCATTCAAGAATAATTATACCGCTGTTATATCACATCGTTCAGGAGAGACTTCAGACTCAACTATTGCAGATCTTGCAGTAGCTGTTGGAAATGGGCAAATAAAGACTGGCTCTATTTCAAGGACAGATAGAATAGAAAAGTATAATCAGCTCTTAAGAATAGAAGAAGAAATGACTATGAAGGGAATGAAACCTGTTTATAGAGGAAAAGAACTGCTTGGCAAAAATTGAGGCATACGTAGACGGCTCATGGATGGATGGCCGAGTAGGTTGGGCCACTGTTATAATCAAGAATAATGAACTCTACGGTGAGTTCTCTGGCGTATTGGACGACGAAGAAGTTCAGGGCACACGTCAGGTGGCAGGAGAACTTAAGGCTGTAGAGCAAACACTCTTTTGGTGTGTGGAGCAGGGTATAAAAGAAATAACGATATACTATGATTACGCCGGTATAAAAGAATGGGTAACAGGTTCTTGGAAAGCAAAGATACCTGTTACCCAAAAATATAGGGATTATGTTAGATCTTTAAGTGTAAAGGTAAACTGGGTTAAAGTTAAAGGTCATAGCGGCGTAAAATACAATGAAATAGCAGATAAGTTAGCTAAAAAGGTTATTAGCGATTAGTTAGTAGTGCTACTCTGTTCCTTAGTACTCCAAGAGCAAGGAGCGGTAACAGCATCATTGCAAGGCTTGCACCTGTGCCACTGCTTGAGCCGTTACCAGAGTTGTTACCAGTGATAGTTCCACAACCACCCCCAGAACTACCTCCTGATGAATCTTCTGAATTATATCCTGCGCTACCACCTGCGGCACCACTGTATATAACAAGGTATTTTCCCCCATCTATATCATCTTGCATTAGATCTCTTGTTACTTTGTAAGTTCTGCTTGCGCTCATTACTGCATTTTTCTGTTCTGAGTGTCCAAGCCCAAGTACGTGTCCAAGTTCGTGTAGTGCTATGGTTTCAATATCGTCACAATAAGAATATTTTGCAGCACATTTTTCTGCGTCTGTTCCCCATCCAACTTTTTGTGCATTAAAAATAACAAAACCACTGCTCATCCTGTTGCCATCGCCATATTGTCCACCGACTGCTACAGTAGTATCTACATCAAAACCAGTGTCAGCAGTAAAGTTAGTACTAAAAACCATTGCATTAACAGCATCTGGGTTCATGCCTTCAGAAGAGCTCAAACTTCTATCGATACTACCTATTTGGAATACTTCTACCTCTATACCTTCGTTCCATGAAGCAATTGCATTGTCTATGGCTCTTTGGGTTTCTGCAGCAGAGATGCCAGAGTTATAAGGGTTTAATGTCATCGATACAGGATATTCAGCCCATCTTGCTCCAGATTCAGCAACGCTGTTAAGTCTGTAAGAATAGGCAGAGGTCGCAAAGAATGAAAGTACGGTAACTAAGATAAGTTTCTTCATCTTGTACTCTCCTCAGCAACTTTCTTTATCATCGCTTTCATTTGGGATATGGTTTTTTGCTCAACTACAGGAGCTTCAAAACTTACTTGTCCTTTGTCTCCTCTTCTTACGAACATAGCATTTGTTTCTGCAGTATCGTTGATCAATTTGTCCCCAGCTACGTGATAGAGTCCTTGTACGTTTCCTGCTACGTAAAAGAAACCACTTTCTGCAAGCTTTAATGCGACAAGAACATCTTCGTCCTTAACGAACTGTGGCCTTCCTTCTATAACGAGTTTCTTTCCATCTACTTCTCCACCCATTAGTCTTATAGGTAGTTCGTCACCCTCTAATATTTCTATAGCACCGTCTTGTTTGTGTATTTCTTTAACTTTTATTGTTATGTATTCAAAAGGAACATCATTTTCTAATCTCGCTGTGATATCAATAACTGTTGCAGAAACTATAAAATCTGCTCGCTCAATTATTGCTTCTGCTTTTTCTTCCATTATGGTTGTTGAATATGCATTTGTTGGGAGGATCATCAGGGCCATCAAAAGATTTAAACAACATACGTACAACTTCATCTTTTTTTCTCCTCTTTTAACTTTTAGACAGTTTAAAATCCTCCTTTGGTTAATTTAAAGAGAGCAAGGGCACAAAAAAACCGATAACGCATAATTAACATTATACATTATTAAAAATGAAAAGTCAATGAATAATTTTTAGGTTAAAATTGCCGGAGATTATATTCACCTTAGAATAGTTCTTCTTCAAAATTCTTTAATGTATTCTTTAACTTAGCTAATGCACTACTGTGAAGCTGGCAAACCCTTGATTTTCCTATATCCCTAAAATTCATGTCATCATAGTAATGAAGCATTACAACAGATCTTTCCTTGTCTGAAAGATTGATCATGGAATTCATCATAAAACTTTTTATAGAGCTAGTGTTGGCCATTGCAAATGGGTCTGTTTGTTCATTATTGTCTTCGAGTTCTATATAACTAAGGTCTGAGTCCTTTTCTTTTTTAGCGCCAGTTTGGTCTATTCTAAGGAACGCAACTG
>JAKIZQ010000010.1 GCA_022707945.1 Bdellovibrionales bacterium | reverse complement strand
GCTAACTTACCACTATTATATATGGTGTAATAGAAAGCTGGACCTATAGAGAACGCACTATAAGAAGTATTAAATTCATAATATTGGGAAATAAACTTACCAGCACTTGTGTAATCAAACAAAAGCCCAACATTAAACCTGTGGTTAAACCTATAACCAAGCATTGCTCCAATATTCTTTGCCCAATGTATAGTAGAAGCATCCTCTATGAAATTCTGTATACCAACTGTGTCTGTAGTTATTTTATCATTTATATCGGATGGGTTAACATACCCAAGTGAGAAATATGGGTTTATTAACACTGCCTGAGAAGTACCTCTAGCATGAACACTGAACAAACTAATAAAGAACAATAAAAGAATAAAGGTTTTTTTCATGTTTAACTCCAATTCATCATGATCCCTATAAGGAATTTTAAGCCTGTAAGATTTAATGTCAAGGTTGAGCCGTCAGAAAATTGAACTTTTTCACCCGAGCTATGCTTAGCTGTATCTGAGGTATAAGAAAAAGAACCCGTCTTTGCATATCTAAGACCTACGGTGCTGAAAAAACTGATATTATTTGAAACAGTATAGTAAAAGTTATTTTCTGCCGTAATAACAGCACCCCAAGCCTTCATTCCGTAGACATCGCTATCTTGTGGGCTTGGTCTAGTACTCATAGAAAGTTTGGAATATAAGATCCCAGCACTCCCACCCAAAGCCATACTAAATCTATTATTTTCAAAATATAAGTAACGATATTTAAGGAAGACAGGAATACTTTTATAAGACAGGTCTTGAGTTACCTTATAAACATCTGAATATGAATTCCTAGAAGTAAATTCATAACCCATACCTAAACCAATACTTGAATTACCAAAACCAAGAAAAAAATCCCCTTCAAAGTTGAGAGGAAAATTTATCTTACCAAAAGAAGTGACATATCCACTATCAAGACCCTCTGTAACCCTGTTTAGCCCCTTGGAATTTATGTAAGAAAGACCAAATCCAGCCGAAAAACCATATTCAAGAGCATAACTAGTACTAGTGGAAAATATAAAAACAACAACGAACTTAAGGATAAAGCTATAAACTCTTTTCATCTAAGTCTCTTTTTAAAATATTCTATAGTAAGTTGCATACCTTCTTTAAACCCAATTGTAGGAGACCACGACAAATGTTTCTTTGCCTTGGTTATATCTGGTTTTCTTCTTTGTGGATCATCCTTTGGTAGTGCGGTAGTAATGATCTTACTTTTAGTTGGTAACATCCCTACTACATCCTTTGCAAAATCCATTACACTTCTTTCATCAGGATTTCCAAGATTAACGGGAGTATTAAGCCCACTTGCCATAAGTAAGATCAAACCATTCACAAGATCTGATACATAACAGAAAGACCTAGTTTGTGAACCATCACCATATACAGTTATGTCCTGGTTATTAAGAGCTTGAGATATAAAATTAGGCACCACCCTCCCATCATTAAGACGCATCCTTGGACCATAGGTATTAAATATCCTCGCTATCTTTGCGTTTAATCCATACTTTCGAATATATGCGGCTGTTATAGCTTCCATAAAGCGTTTTGATTCATCATAACAGCTTCTAATACCTATTGGGTTAACGTTACCCCAATACTCTTCCTGTTGAGGATGTTCAAGAGGGTCTCCATATACTTCACTAGTTGAGGCCATTAATATTCTTGACCCATAATGCAAAGCAAGGTCTAAAAGATTCTTTGCACCAAAAGACCCCACCGTCAAGGTTTCTATTGGGTATAAGATGTAATCTACTGGGCTTGCAGGACTAGCAAGATCATATATCTCGTCTATCTTGTCATATTTATCCTTGATAAGCTTTAAAATATTAACATTAGTAATATCAAACTCTATATAATCAAATCTTGGATTATCAAGAAGGTGAACTATATTATCTTTTGAACCTGTAATAAGATTATCTAAACAAACGACTTGATCACCGTTATTAATTATTGCATCACAAAGGTGCGAACCTATAAAACCTGCTCCACCAGCTACTAATACTCTTTTCATTTTCTCCCCACACCAAAATAATCATAACCATATTGTTTTATATGCTCAGGATTCCATATGTTCCTTCCGTCAAACACAACTTTACCGTTAAAATGTTTTTTTAGTTTCTTAGGATCAAATGTCCTATATTCGTTCCATTCTGTTAATATCAATAGGGCATCTGCACCATCAACAGCTTCTATATGGTCTGTAAAATATTTAACTTCCTCTTTAATAAATACCCTTGCATTATCAATGGCAACAGGATCACTAGCGTGCACAATTGCGCCTTTCTTAGCAAGCGCAGATATTATATCCAAAGCAGGCGCTTCCCTAACATCATCTGTTTGTGGCTTAAAGGCAAGACCCCAAACTGCAATTACCTTTTTGTTAACATCATTGTTAAAATATTTAAGTACCTTTTCTACAAATCTCTTTTTCTGAAGATCATTTATCTGCTCCGCCGCTCTTACTATTGAAAGGTTCTCATCCACACCACTGGCAGTACTAATAATGGCCTTTACGTCTTTTGGGAAACAAGAGCCACCATAACCAACTCCAGGATAAAGAAAAGTTTTGCCTATTCTTGGGTCGCTGGACATTGCATGTCTTACAGAATTAATATCTGCACCAAGTTTTTCACACAGGACAGAAATATCGTTTATAAAAGATATTTTAGTCGCCAAAAAACTATTACAGGCGTACTTGGTAAGCTCTGCAGATCTTACATCCATCACATGTATTGGATTACCACTTCTTAGAAATGGCTCATAAAGTTCCCTTAGGATCTTTTCTGCTCTAACGCTATCTACTCCAACAACAACTCTGTCTGGATAAAGAAAATCCTGTACAGCAACTCCTTCTTTAAGGAATTCGGGGTTTGAGGCAACATCGAACTCAGCACCGTTCTTAATATTATCATGTATATATTTCTTTATATTAGAGGCCGTGCCTACTGGTGCAGTACATTTATTAACTATTAGTGTATAGCCAGAAAGATAAGGAACGACGCTCTCAACAGCAGACATAAGATGACTTACATCAGCAGACCCATCCTCACCAGTTGGAGTACCAACAGCCATGAATATAGCGTCTGCATCAGGAACATGGTCCTTTGCTTCACCAGAGAATCGTATCCTTCTCGACCTTATGTTCTTCTTTAACAGTGTTTCAAGACCCGGTTCGTATATTATTGGGTCCCCTATTCTCAATTTTTCAAGTTTCTTTTCGTCTATATCTATACAAACTACATCATTGCCTGTTTCTGCAAAACAAGTTCCTGCGACAAGACCAACATATCCAGTACCTATTACTACTATGTTCATGTTAAAGAGATTATTTTATCAGCAATAAAAAGTCTAGCGGATAATAAGCATAGCATCGCCGTAAGAAAGGAGTTTGTAATGTCTGCTCACAGCCTCTTTGTATGCACTATGTATAATATCCTCTCCAGCAAAGGCAGAAACAAGGTACATCAGACTAGTTGAAGGATGATGAAAATTGGTTATTAATCTGTCTACGACCTTAAACCTGTAGGGTGGTCTTATAAAAAGTCTAGTACCACCTGAATATAACTTAATTTTAAGTTCCTCGTCAAAAGCAGATTCTAATGCCCTAACTACAGTTGTCCCTACAGCCCATATCTTTCCAGAACGAGCCTTGCATGCACAAATCTTGTCGTGGAGTTCTTTATTAATAGAAAAATATTCCTCATGCATTATATGTGTATCAGGGTCTTTTACAGGACTAAAAGTCCCATACCCAACATGTAAGGTCAAAAAACCTATATCAACACCTTTATCCCTTATCTTTTCTATAAGAGCCTCTGTAAAATGTAGAGACGCCGTTGGGGCCGCCACAGAACCTTTGTTCTTTGCAAAGACTGTTTGATACATTTCATTATCAAGATCTTGTGCTTGTCTTTTTATGTACGGTGGTAAAGGGATATTACCGGAACTCTCTAGAATATCATGAACGTTCATGAATGAAGGAAACTCAACCTCATATTTAATCTCGTTTACGTCTACTATCTCAACCTCAATGTTTGTAGTTTCAAGAAAAAGTTTTGTGCCTTTTTTTATGTTCTTTCCTTTTACAAGGCATTCCCAAACATTTTTATTCTTTTCTTTAAGAAGAAGTAGCTCTGCTTTTCCACCACTTGATTTTTTAGCAAACAACCTTGCTTTTATAACTTTAGTGTCATTAAAAACCAAAAGATCATTTTTAGAAAAAAGATCTACAACATCTTTGAATATGAGATGTTCTATTGAATTAGTTTTAACATCTATACACAAAAGTTTACAAGCATCCCTCTCGCTAGAAGGATACATAGCTATAAGTTCTTCTGGTATATTTATCTTGCTTAATTTCATTAACTAGAAAGTCCCTATTGCAAGATGTATCCTTCCTGCTCTGTCCAATGGTATTCTTTTATCCTTCTTGTATACATAACCATACTGTAGGCTGAGTGAACCCACAGGAAACTTTATGCCTATGCCTCCACCTACAGAACAATAGGTGCCGTGTATTTGGGCATCTTCAGAAGATATAGCTCCCATATCGTGAAAAACACTTGCAACAAAATTCCAAAAAAGTAGTCGTCTAAGCTCTATGCTGAAATTATAATACTGTTGATGGTTAAGATATGGAGTAAGATCTGCTATTATTCCTTCTCTATAACCCCTTATACTATCAAAACCTCCTAAAGAAAACCTGTCATTCAAAAGAACGTCGTCGCCGCCAAGCCCTTTAACATAACCAGTATCTAAAGAAGACATAAGTGTAAACTTACTAAATAGAGGGACATAAAAACTCATCCTTTCTTCTACTTTTGCATAATTGGTAGAAACAGCTGTGTTAAGAGAATGTCCCCACTCTCCATATACCAAGAAGTTAAATCCTCTTGTAGGACTAAATATCGAGTCTCTAGTATCATATCTATAACTCTGTCTTATAGAATACTTCCAATAAGAAGCATCATCAGCAGGGTTTGTTGCCTCAAATATGTTTATCCTTTCAAACGCATTTCTTAATATAAGAGAATGATCACCTATTTTTTTCTCAAAATAGAGAGCTGTATCTAATTTCTTTTGGCCATAATCTGGATAATCATCTTTTGTGGCCTCTACTGCTAGTCTAAGATCCAGTGGTATATTAAGAAAATACGGTTCATAATAACCTGCAAGTACATCATACTCGGCAAATCTAAAACTATCGTCTAATTTTCTTGAAATAGAACCATCAAGATATATTCTTCTTCCCCAACCACCTAAATTACCATAACTAATACCAGAAAATAGCTTTAGACCTTCATCTGTTCTATAGCCTGCCCCTATTTCATAAGTACCAGCCTTTTTTTCCTCTACAGACACAAGGATATCTCTGTATCCCTGACCATATACGCTAGAAGGCAGAACTTCTACAGACACTATTCCCAAGAAACCGAGCCCAGCTAAAGCATTCTCTGTATCTTGTATCTTTTTAGGTGTGATAACATCGTCTTTTTTAAATCTAAATTCTCTACTTATTACTCGCTCTTTTGTCTTTACAAGCCCGTCAATAAATATTCTGCCTATCTTTAGTTGTCTGCCTTCTTTTATTAAAATATTAACATCAACAAAACGATAATCTTCGCTGTAAGAGAAAAGATTATCCCTGTCTAAATAAAAATCAACATATCCATTATCCTTATAATATTCAGTCATCCATTTAATGCCATTTTTAAGATCATCAATATTTATTGGCTCACCTTTTACGATATCCATTGATGAAAGTATCTTGTCTGTACTTATAAAATTATTGCCTTCAATCTTTATTTCTCTCACAAGTGTAGATTGTCCAGGATCTATTTGATAAGTTATATTCTCGTAATTGGCTTTACCCTTTTCAAATGTAAGGCCAAGCACCTTTGCTCTAAGGTATCCCCTTTCATTAAGATATCTTTCTATCAACTCCTTCATTTGCTCAAATTCTTTTTTTACAAAAAAACCTTTTTCAAAGAATTCAGCCTTTTTTTCTCTAAGATATTCATCAATCTGATGTTTCCCTATGGATCGTTTAAGATCGTACTTTATTCTGCCAATGTATCTTTGTTTCCCTTCTGATATTCTGAACGTCAAGAATAGTTGTCCAGCTTCAAGGCCCAAAGACTCTACTGCTGTCACTACTGCCTCATAAAAACCAAAAGATTTATAATGGTCTTCCAATTTTCTGGCCAGTACGGGATAATAATCTGGAGTAACAACTATGGTATCCGAAATATCTAGCGCATCTTTCAATTGTCGTTGAGATCTAAAAAAATTATTCCCGTCAAAAATTATCTTATACTTTGGCCCAGTCTTCACACCAATACTAACTTGTACGTTTTTCATGTCTGCGCTAAATCGAACAGAGTCCCTGTAAACAGAACTGGCATAATATCCTTTATTATAAAGATAGGTCCTGGCCCTTTTAATAGATTCTTGTATGCAAGTAGAACAAGCTCTTTGGCCTTTTCTTATATCAAGGACCCTAGATATCTTGTCATTAGATTCAAAACCTTCTACGTCAATATTCAAGGAATCTATTAAAGAAGCTTCGCCCTCTTGTATTAGTATTACTATATCTACTCCATCTTTATCGTTATCTGTTTTTTTAAGTTCGAATTTCGCATGTAAAAAGCCCTGTTCAGAATAGAATTTTTCTACCCGCTGTTTAAGTGACTCACAAACATCTTCACAGTAAGATCCTTGAGCCCTAAATCCTATTTGTTCAGAGATAGCCCTGCTGGAAAACGTCTTATTGCCTTCAAATATTAGTTTCTTGATAGGAGTTTTCTTAGCAACATCAGCAACCAAGATCCCATCTTTAAGTAGTTTCCAATCAGAGATATCTACACTAAGCTTGTCTTCTGCTTTCTTTAATAAGACATCAATGTCTTGTTTTGAATAACTCTGGTGATCTTTAATACCAGAAACACTAGTCAGCATGTCTTGCGTAAGGCGATCGTCGGTAGATATAATGTTGAACTTTGTCCCTACTATAAAATAATTATCTGGAGCAGCTAAAAGACTAGAACTCAAACTTAAACTTAATATCAACACCTGCATTAGAAGGTTTATTCTGGCTAGCATTCTCTTTGTTTTCCTCTTCAAATAAAAGTTTAAGCTGAACATTCCTATTAACATCATATTGTACATTAACTTCTTGTTTATTGATATTCTCATCAAGTGATTTACCATAAATAACTTTAAGGTCATTAGTTAAATCTTTTTGAAATTCTATGTCTGGTATCGTAGAATCCTTATCTTTAGGCGCTTTAAGCTTCATCCCAACACCCGTGTTCTTCTTTATGGAACCAGTAACCCCAAGTCCTTCTGAAACTATATTACCACCTGTCCCTGCAGTAAGCCCACCTTGATCCATAAAATCAGATTGAACATCCCCTGTAGCAAGCAGTGTAAGTATCTTTTCTTCTGTTAAAGGAGGGGTGGAGCTAACACTGAACTTTGGCTCCCCTTTCTCACTGACCATTTTCAAGAAAACCTGATAATTATTTATCTTGGCTTCTGAATCAAGTTGATAAACTATTGGTTCTACATCATCATCCCTAAATTTAACTCTTCCTGATAACAACTCAAAGGTATTATCAAAGTATATAAAATTACCATTAAGAAGATCCACCGAACCAACTAGTTTTGGGTCTACATCGGTCCCCTTAAGTCCCAGATCAAAAGCAACTTCTCCTGTCATAGTAGTATTCTTTACATAAATATCGTTAGCTGTTTTTAGCTTTATATCGAACTGTAGATTAGGTTTATTCCTTTTAAATAACACCGTATCATCAATCTTCTTCCCTTTTGATAGAGCTAGCCTTGCTATTTCTATATCCTTTCTATATGTACCATCATATACATTCATCAGCCCAGTTATTGAGTATGGTGGTTTTTCACCTTTTACATCAATATTACCTTCCCACCTTCCCCTAAAACCATCTGGGTAGTCCAAAAATAACTTGTCGATTTTAACACCTACGTTCAGAGTAGGATATAAGCCAGAAAGGCTGAACATCTTATCCATATTTATAGTTCCATTAAAAGAAGCACTAGCTCCACCAGCATTAAGAGAAAAAGATCCCAATTTGAGCACATTATTATCTATCAACATTTTGCCGACAGCGTTGATGGTTCCAAGTTTGTGTCCATAAGTTGTGATAGAAACATCCCTAAAGTTAGACGTCCCATTCAATTTACTGCCATAAGAAAGATCTATGTCTATTTTACCCCTAGCACCTGTTATTTGTTCTTTAAATACCCTTAATAAAGAAACGGGTAGACAACCTTTTATTAATATATTGTTCCCATTATTATTAAAACCAAGTTTACAGATACCACCGTCGTAATCCATTAGTAGTTCTGTGTCTTTTATGTAGTAAATGGAATTTTTGTATTGAGCAGATATTTTTCCTTTATTACTTAAATTAAAAAACCCACTGTTTAGCTTTAATTCATCAATTTCTAAACTTCCCCATCTTACAGAGCCATTCTTATCTATCAAAAGATCGACATGTCCGTTAATACCTGTACTAAATGGTTCAGCTTCTGACGACATGAAAATACCAGCCAAAGGATATAAGTCCAAAGATCTTAGGTTAGATCTAAGTTTATAAGTCCCATCAAGTTGTTCTACGAGGTCTCCTGTGGCAGCTCCATCAAAAACATTGAATTTAAGATCTATTGTATCTCCAAATATAAGTTCTGCGTTAACTGGTTTTAATTTATTCCTATCCATTGAGAGATCAGAAAAATTAAATTTCAAACTACCAGACAATTTTTTGTTAAAATGTTTCACATCCCCTTTAACTGTTAAAGCACCATCTATATCTGCCCTACTAGACAAGACCATTATGTCTGAAACATCTATTTTGTTAGATCTAAGACCCAAAGAAAGCACACCATTCTTTCTTGTACCATCTATGTCAAAACGACCTGATCCTCGAGTAATATAAGCATCATCTATCTTGAGTTCACCCTTGTCCCAAGTAAAATCAAAATTAGCCTTATCAAAACGTTCTGCAAAAAATTCTATATCCGAAACATCCATGCTACAGTCTAATTTAATACCTTCCCAAGATGGTCTGCCACTTAGTTTTACGACACCATTAACTATTGCCGACGGAGAACCAAATAGTTTTTCCTTTGAACCAAATAATTTATATATATCTCCAGTATAAGCATCCTTTACGATACCCTTACCACGTAGATTGACCTCGTTGTCTTTGCCAAATACTAGATCTATATCCCCTGAATATCTTGAGTTACCAACTTTACCTTTAAGGTCACTAAAAGATAAAACTTCGTTAAGATATGTTATTTTACTGGACACAGTACCAAGATGATATCCATCAAGCAGTTTTACATCCTCAAAATCAATATTACCGAAAGTTTTAAAATCACCGTTGTCATCAACTATTAATTTGGTTTGAAAACTACCTTTACCAAGTACAGGCAAGTCCTCTATCCTTCCATATGTATTCATAGAAAAATCAGAAGCTTTTACATCTAAATCTACCGTGGAGTCATTCTTTATCCATCCATTTACTGTCATTATATTATTTTGGCTTTTAGCCTTGAAATTATCAAAATATGCACCTTTGGTGCTAAAATGAACTTTGCCAAGAACATGTCCCTCTTTAAAATCTAGTATGCTGTTCTCTCTATTTGCAGGAACTCCTTTCTTTTTCAGTACCCAAAAATCTTTAACAGAAAGATCAAAATCACCAGTTATCTTTAATTCTGGTCGTAATGTACCAGAAAAACTAAAAGGGCCGTTTATATTAAACTTTGAAAGGCATCTTTTTATATCAAAGAGTTCAAGATATCTGGAAAGGTCTATATGATTAACACTACCTTTTCCCATAACTGAATAAGGTGGTGCAAGCATCAATTTAGTATCATTTATTGATATACTTTTTTGGCCATCTGAAACATCCAAATGGGATATAAATATATTCTCGTCCTTAAAACTAGACCTTAATACTAGTTTTGGTATTAACATCCCATCCCATAAGATATTTTTGATATCTGCAGATACCTCTAGGGATAGCTTCTTAAGACCACCTGATACTTGTCCATATGCTTTACCGCCAGCAAGTAAAGAACCAGACTCAACATCTTTAGAGAAATCATCTTTAAGATATTTTTGATATTCTTTAAGATACGAAAGATCAAACTCAGTCTTCCAAGACATATTTACAAGCGAGTTTTTATAATCTGTTATATCGCTCAGCGTACCACCAGCGTATATCTTGCCACCGCTAACTGTTATATCAGCCTTATTTATCTTTAATTGTTTGTTCTTTATGTCTGCTCTCAACTCAAAAGACTTTATTTGTTCTATCGGTAATTTTACTGAATCAGCACTCATCTCCAGAACAAAGTCAGATATAATACCTTTCCTTATATTTACATTAAAACCATTAAGGTCAAAGATCTCTGTCTTGTCTGCATTTTTAAGAGTAAGATCTATATTACCATCATCTATTATAACCCTTTTTAGATCTCCTTTATCTAGCTCTTTCAATATGGATGCAACATTTATGTCTAACTTTTTATCGTCGTAATTAAGGTCAATAAAAACAGACAGGTTTGGTTTTTCAAGTTTGATTCCAGAAATACCAACCTTACCTCTTATTAATTTTATTATATTGAAATATACGGAGGCCTCTTCTGCAGAAAGGTTAACTTTGTACTTGGGATCTTCTTTGATTAGTTTAATTCCCTGTATCCTAACGGCAGGTCTAAAATATGATATTCTTACATCACTGACCTCTACTTTTATGCCAAACTGGTAGTAAGACTGAGTAACAATAAGTCTTTTGGCGAAATCTCTTAGAGCCATAGAGTTAAAGACAATAAACACGCCAACCATTAGAGACACGATGAAAATAGCACTGAAAAGTAAAGCTCTTCTTATCACCTATTCACCTCTCCAGCACAGAAGCCCTTATCTTTACGTCTCTATAACTCGGATTCTCGTTAATTATGTCCTTATATATCTTTAATGATCCAACTCTGTCTCCAGCTTTTTCATAACAATCAGCCATGTAGTACATGGCGTTAAGTCTTAAATCTGCATCTTTAGTCAATAATATTATTTGTTCAAATAATGGAATTATTTTTTCTAGTTCTATTATACTTTGAGACATGGCTTGACTATATGTTCTATATATCCTTGCCTCCACAGCCTTGTTGTTAGAGTGTTCGTCTTTAAAATATTTTAAAACCTTGTCAAAAGAACTAACAGCATCTTCCCAAAGCTCCATTTCCATATAGGCTATACCAAGATCAAAGTTAAGTTCATAGTCCTGCAACAAGGATTGCTCTTGTAGCTTTTTGTTGAACTTCTTAACAAGATCCTTATCTATAAAAGTGATCTCATCAGTATCGTTACTAAGATAGGCCTCTAAGCTAGAAGATATCTCTTCTATGGTTCTCTTGTCCTGTTTTATATTAGGAGGTAAAACAGTTGGGCCAATATCGTCAGACAATTTCATTGCCCTATTAAGCATGCTCTTTATATCTTCGTTACCCGGTTCTTCCTTTAATAAAGAAAACAACTTTACAGCAGCTTTGTCATAAAATCCCTCTGACATCAATATTTCTGACTCTCTTAAACCGTCAAGGACCTTTGGCGAGAACTTGCTCTTTCTTTTTAGATCTATTACCTGTGTTTTATCTTCTGTTGCTTCTTTCAGTTTTTGATCTAGCTCTTCTCTGAGTACTTTCTTTTCAAGTTGTTCATGCATAATGTTAGTAAATTGTTCTCTTTCTAAATATGACAGGCTCTCCATCTGAACATCTTCATCTTTGTTGTCGCTGTCCATTATAGACAGTGTGTTCTTTTCCATAGATTTCATATGGCGAAGTATGTGATCTACTCTACTTATATATTCTTCGTTATCTATTGTTATTTCTCCCCTTGAGATAGCCTCACAAAGAGTTCTTGCTAGATCATCGTGACCCAATGCCCACAGTGATTTTGCTATCATATAGAACATTGTGGCTGAACTAGGTTTTAGACTAAGTCCCCACAAACTTAGTTTGATACACTCAACAAGCCTGCCTGTTCTAAAGTAAAGACCACTCAGATCCTCGACATATAGAAAAGCATCTGGTGTATTAGAAAGAGCAAGGTTTAGAGCTACGTCTAACAGGCCATATTCAGATCCATCCTTAAGATCTCTAATTATTTGTTCAATATTCCTGCTAGCTTTTGTTTTTGCCCCTCTTTTATATTCATTCTTTATTATCTCAAGAAGGTCTTCTACACCTTCTTGTCCCAGTTCTTTAACTATCTGCAACATCTCTATGGCCTTATCCATAAAGCCAGCATACTCATAATGCTGTGCCGCTATTCTATAATAATAACTAGCCTCGCCATATTGACTTAGTTTTCTAAATATGTTCGCTAGTTTTACTATTACTTCTGTGTCTTCTGGATCTATAGTGAGGATCCTCTTGCATACAGCTATACCTTTTTTGTAATTACCTCTCTCTATGTTGAGTTGGAGAAGTTTCTCTAGAAACTCTATGGCCTCATCATATTTATCCAATTCCTGATAACATTGGGATATTTTTAACAGAAGGTTCTCATCCTCGTTATCACGGCCTAAGATAGAAAGGAACAATTGCAAAGCCTCTGGATAGTTGCCTGCAGAGAAAGCCTCATTACCTCTTAAATATATACCCCTAACATCCATAACAAATCATAATATGATCTTTTTTTCCTTGGACAAAGTTGTAAGCACCTCGTGTCCAGAAGCTGTGACCATAACCATATCCTCTATCCTCACTCCTCCAAGTCCAGGAATGTAGAGCCCTGGTTCTATAGTAAAGACCATTCCCTCCTTAAATGTAAATTCTGTAAAAGGGAATATTTTTGGATACTCATGTATATCAAGTCCAAGATGGTGTCCCAAAGAGTGTTGTATATATTTTTTATATCCTTTATCTATTAAATATCCATATGCTTTTTCATAAAGTTCAACTGCCGTAACATTAGGTCTTACAGCCTCTATAGCTCTTTTTTGTGCAGTGTGAACATCATCATAAAGTTGTATCATTTCTTTGCTTGGTTTACCTAACATATAGGTTACGGTTTCATCACTACAGTAACCATCGTAAACAGCACCCCAATCTATTATCAAAAAACCATCACCTTTTATCTTCTTTTCAGATGGTATAGCGTGCACAACTGCAGAATTTTCGGCAAATGCAACTATTGTATCAAAAGCTGATTTCTCTGCTCCATTCAATCTCATGTGGTGGTCAAGATGTGCGGCAAATACTTTTTCTGTAGGGTGCTCCGATAAAAGTCCTATCACCTCTGACAGCGCTTTTTCTTGTATCCTTATCGACTCTTTCATTATTTTAATTTCTTGAACACTCTTTGTATATCTATAAGCAGATGGGATTATATCTATTGGTACCATTGCTACTTCTTTACTTATACTATTGAACATCTCCACCGTCATAGCCTTAGATGAAAACCCTAATTTATTTATTCCATGTTCCTTGTAGAAATCTGGCATTTCCCACAAGCTTGATTCTTTTACATTAATAACTATTTCTGCATTTTTAACATTTTGTTTTGCCTCTAATTCAAACCTAGGGTCTGTGACTAAAAGCATCTTATTGTTCTTTGTATAGAATAAAAGACCATTATTACCCCTAAAACCACACATATACCTTATGTTCTTTGGATCCACGAACAATATGGCATCACAATCATTTTCAACAAAGATCTTTTTTAGTAAATTACTATCCATTTTAGCCTCTCTTATTTAAAACATTTTAATGAAGATAGTATGAATTGTATATGTCTTTTTTGAGGTGTTCCATAAAGCATATTCCTCATTATGGAATCTGGCTCACCCATAAGCCTTCCTCTATTATTCGACGATAAATTTTTATTAGGCTCAAAGTATTCATCATTCAAGCCTAAAAGATGCCCTGCCTCATGGTCTATAACACTGTAAGGAGTTAAAAGGCTCCATTGATGGCTGGATACCCTTTTTAGATAAAAGGAACTTGGCCAAGGCTGAACTTCTATGTTTATATAGGATGGATCGTCACCTTCAACTATGTTTGCTTCCACTTTAAGACCCTCTTTACTCCATGTGGACGATATAGACCTAGACCATTCAGAAGCCGTATCACCTATATTGAGTTCCTTATCATGTATAAACTTTAGTTTTAACATAAGTCTGAATACATCATTCTCTTTCTTAAAATAATACTTTACTGGTCTTAGCGCCATGATCCAGCCAGTATCAGCTGAAATAAAGGAATAGCCCCTACAATCAACATTTGTTGTCTTTTTACCCCTTTCCCTTATCTTTTCTGCCTCTCTTATAATGTCTACCCTGTCCCTGTATTCAACAGCCTTATATGCAGAATAAGCCTTATCAAAATAAACAACAGCATTAGCAAGATCAAAATTGTTCTCAAATATTATGCCTTGTACATAATACCTTAAACTTTCAAAATACGGACCTTTGTCGAGAGGTATTCTTGTTATATGTTTTTCTGCAAGGTCTTTTTTGCCATACTCGGTTAACCAGCCTATCCATTGGACTATAAAATCATACCTATCAGGATACTCCTTAAATATCTTTTCTGCGTCTTTTGTTGCAGAACTTATCTTAAGATTCCTAACTCTCATTTCAGCTCTTTCTGAAAGCAGATAATAAAGTTCTGTATCCCTCCATTCACTCGATATCAATTCTTCATATATCTTTTCTGCTCGATCGAACCATCCCGTCCTATAATATATATGGGCAATAAATCTTAATGACACCCTATCAGACGGATCATATTTAAGTACTTCTTTGAACACAGGCAAGGCTTCATACTGTTTATTTTCTGCATAGGACATTATTGCCTTCATCCTCTTATATTCTAGAAGTTTTGTAAAACTGTTAGCGCTAGATGCATCCTGAAGGATAACTTTTGCCTTGTCTATATTACCAAGCATCAAATAAGAATAAAATTTCATGAATATAGGCGTAGACTCCTGAATAGAGACCTTCTGCCATTCTCCCTTAGCAAAGTCAGAAATATTAGAATAATAACTTTTTTCTATCGCTGATAATCTTTGACCTTTTTCTGTAATATCCTTTTCTATTGACTGTCCAGACAAAGCCTTAAGACGTAAATAGTCCTTATTGTTGCCAGACCTAATGTACAAGTCCATTGCAGAACCTGCATTACCTTCATCCTCAAATATCCTTGCCTTAAATAAAGTACAATCCACTTTTCTTAAGCTTCTGCACATATAAAAAAGATCTCTAGAGGACGGAGGCAACTCTAATTTTAACATTTCATCCAACAAAGAAATAGCTTCTCTTAGTTGTTTGTTCTTTTTTGCTGAATCAAATCTTTCAACCAGAGCAGCTGTCCTCTTTTTTGCAAGATCATGAAGCTGACTCAAAGAAGGCTGTCTTTCTGATGAAAAAATATTTTGAATAAAAAAAGAAATTAATAACGAATATAAGAACAATCTATAGACCCTGTTCATTTATTAACTCCTTTAAGTCTTTTTCCATTGGCGATATAAAAGTCAGTTTTATATCATTGGTGGGGTGTTGGAACGTAAGTGAAAGTGCATGAAGTGCTTGTCTATCAATAAATTTTTTCTTATCTTTTTGTTTTCCATATGTGATGTCCCCTAAAAGAGGGTGACCAAGGTCGGCCATGTGTACTCTTATTTGATGAGTACGACCAGTACTAAGTTCCAACCTTAATAAACTAAAGCTATCATTGTGGGATACTACCTTATATCTTGTTATCGCCTTTTTACCGCTTTTCAACTTACTGCTGAATTTCTTTCTATCTGCAGGATGTCTACCGTAAAAAGTACTTATCTCAAGTTCTTGCTCTTTTGGTACACCCCAAACAACAGCATAATAAATTCTTCCAGCACTTTTATTAGAGAATTGTTTTGCAAGATCAAGATGTGACACGTCATCTTTTGCCACTACAATAAGACCACTGGTGTCTTTGTCCAATCTATGTACTATACCTGCCCTGGATGCTCCTCCTATAGACGACAATTTGCCTCCACAAAAATGATATAAAGCATTGACCAAAGTGCCATCCTCATTTCCTGGAGCTGGGTGAACTACCATGCCTGCTTTTTTATTTATAACGACAATATTATCGTCCTCATAGACTATCCTTAAAGGTATATTTTGAGATTTAATATCCAGAGGCGCTTGCTCTGGTATACTAATCTGTATAAGATCACCTAACTTAATGACACGTGAAGGTTTGGATAATTCACCGTTTACCTTTACTAAACCATCCTTTATTAGGACCTGAATAGCATTCCTAGAAAAAACATCACCTATATCTTCAAAATATTCTACTAAAAGTATATCCAATCTTTTACTGTTATAATTAGACGTAAATGTGTATGTATTGGTCTTCACTTCTCGAGTGCCTTATCATACCTCTTCATATATGCATCAACTACTTTATCAAAATCAAGGTCCAAAGCTTTCGCATAACTCTTTATAAATCCCCTTACATAAACCCTTGCTGGCATCGCTTTATAATCTTCACGTTCTATGGCCTCAAGATGATATACAGCCACTTTAGTAACATTAGATAAATAGCCAAGGTTCATATTCTTATATTTTCTTATTTGCTGAAGAAAAACACCTGAAAACTCTTCTTCAAATCTTATCTTTGATTCAAAAGATTCGTCTAACTTGTATTCTGGAACCTTGCTGGCACTTTCCTGTTTGGAAACAGAAACATATGCCTTAAAAGCAGCTTTATTTATTTTGGGATCCTCGTAATCATCTGATGTATCGCCAAAGTTGGGTGTTTCTACAAAAGAACGACCAAGTTCCCCCGGCTTATCAAATATTATGTTCACTACAGCTCTATGACTGTTTATATTGTGTTCTCTATTATAAAGTTCCCTTCTTTGCGGATTAATAAGGACCTGATAGGCCTCTTCTATTAAATTCACCATATTATTGCTTTCTTCATCTGAGTAGAGTGAATAAAGAGCCATAGAATCCTTACTATATACAGCCTTTGCCCTCTGATATGCTTCTACTATCTCTTTACGAGTGGCATTCTCGCTTATCTCCAGTATTTCATAATAATTTATACTTGATTTAGGATCAGGCATCTTTTATCGCTCCAAAGTTCCTTCTATGAACTTAACATCTGGGTCAATTACCTTTCTGTATATACGATTGAAATTAGATATCAATTTTGAATTTGGGAATTCTAGTATGACAGGATTCTTCTTTCTTATACTTTGCCATACAATATAACCAAGAAGATCTGTTTCTATACCAAAATATTTCTTACACACAGAACTAACTGCGTGACCTATCTCTATATCCGTCTGTGAACGGACCATATTGATTATCAGCTTTGGTGCAAAATCAGATATCTCATTTCTTATAGCTTGTCCCATGCTAGGTTCCACTTCGTCTATTTTCCTTAAAAGATCAGACGGTGTACTAATACCGTTAGCTATCCTGTTCTTCATAATATCATCTATCATTTTCTTTACTTTAAGTGTTGATTCTGCGTTCTTGAGCTTTCTATAGAAAGCGCTCTTAATAAACCTATATACATTCTCTATCGAGGTTGGCTCTGGAACAAG
>JAKIZQ010000109.1 GCA_022707945.1 Bdellovibrionales bacterium | reverse complement strand
TATAGTAAGTGGTATTCGTTTTGTAAGGTAGCAGAAAACACTGATATTGAATATCTTAGAAAAACCCTTAAAGATAGTGTTATTGCTCATATAAACCGAACAGAAAAAGGCATACAAAATAAGACGCCTGAGTTAGAGGATTTATCAAAAAAAGATTTTTTAATGTTAGAAAATAATATATAATGGAGGTAGAAGGTTAAGATGAAGAAAACATTGGTAGAGTTAAAAGACTTATTTTTAAAAGACGAACTTCATGGAAAGTTTGATGTTTCTATTGAAGATTACCACGCTGTTGGTAGTCCTGCTATTTCTAAGTCAAAATGCCTTTCATGTATCAAGCCCAACGCATAACAGGCGAACACAAAGTTGAACCAACACCAGCAATGGAAATAGGCTCAGCACTCCACGCTGGACTAATTGAACCTGATAAGTTTAGCAATTACATTAGTGATGATTTATTTTTAACACTAGGTAGTCGCAGAACTAACGCATACAAAGACGCAGTGGATAGGTTTAAGGCTGAACACCCAGAAAAAACAATAATTAAAGACGAGGACTTTAATTCAATATTGAAAGTCTTAAACGAAGTTAGAAAAAGCGATATTTGTAATGAGCTTCTAAGTGGTGGTGAGGCAGAAATGTCTTACTATTGGAGAAACAAGGAAACGGGTCTTGTGTGTAAATGTAGACCTGATTACGTTAAGATAGGAAAAAGAAGTTATATTACCGAGATTAAAAAATGTTACGACGCTAGTACGTTTGAAAAAATTATAGTCAATAGGCGTTATCATATTCAAGCAGTACAATGTTTAGAGGGTATTCAAGCTGTAACACAATGCGACCCTGAGAACTTGGTATTTATTTTTATGATAGTAGAAACCGAGTTTCCTTTTGGTATAAGACTAATGATGTTAAAACCCAGCGACTTAATCTATGCACAAAAACAAAGACTATCTGATATGGAAAAACTTAAAAAGTGTTTTGATACTAATAAGTTTCCAAAGTACGATACAAAGAATTGGGGTGTGTTGGACATAGAAGTTGCTAACTTGCCAGCATGGGCGTTCTATGATTTGGAGGTGGGAAATGAAGGATAGAGAAAAAGAACTTATTTTAGAAGTTAAAAAACTAAAAAAAGAAAATAAAATGTTATGGAAAAGGCTTAGAGATTTAGCAGAAATAACTGATAGTTGTATGGATTTTGTAAATCAACTTGGTTCAGATATTAAAAAAACATTGGAGGTAAATGAAAATGGCAGAAAATGAAGTAAAACAGGAAACAACGGTTGCAAAGGTTGAAGTGAAATCAAACAACGGTGTGCTTATGCCACAGACACTAGACGAGGCTGTACGGTTAGCAAAATGGTATTCGGCTTCGGGGTTAGTACCAAAGAGTTTTGACTCACCAGAAAAAGTTTTTGTAGGATTACAGATTTGTTATGAACTTGGTATTCCACCACTGACAGGATTAAGGCAGATAGCTGTTATAAAAGGAACACCAGCATTGTTTGGTGACTTGCCACTTGCTCTTGTGCGTAGGAGTAAATTACTAAAAAAGATTACAGAAACTTATTACAACAAGGAAGGAAAGGAAATTAGTACAGAAAATCAAAATCTACAAGACCCTGTGTATAGATGTATTTGTTATGCGGAAAGATTTAATGGTGATGATATTGAAACAGGAACTGCAAGTTTTAGTATTAAAGAAGCAACAGAAGCCAATTTATTAGTAAGTGATAGTTGGAAAAAATATCCTAAAGATATGCTTACATATAGAGCAAGAAGCAGGGTATTAAAAAGTCTGTTTCCTGATGTCTTAAACGGCATAGCAATAAAGGAATATGACTACGGTATGCACGAAACAGAAGTAGTTGAACCTAAAACAAGTTTAGTTGAAGGTTTGAGAGAAGAAATATTAGAAACTAAAGAGGATAAAGAATAATGATTAAAAGTCGGCACTATGCCTTTACTAGACACCCTAGAGAGCATTATGTCGGCAGTAGCGGTGATACAAAAATTATAGAACTAGACTATAAAACAAAACACCGCTGTTTAAAAAGGAGGTCAAGATGAAGTGTAGCCCAGAAACATTTAATAAAGATAATTGTGCAAACTGTGAAAATTATGATGAGTGTAGTAAACCTGTAACATATTACAGAGATGGGCATATAGACAAGTCAGTCGAGTTATTAGAACAAAGTAAAATACCAATGTATAATGGTGAGGAGTGTTCAAAAGACGACTGTAAATACTGCAACGAAGAAGATGAAAGATGTGAAAAGTTTGAAAAAAACTTATTTTTATTACAGAGTAAATGTCTCCCTTTTATATTTCATAAATGTAAGCCTTGTATAGAATATATTCAAGCAGAGTGGCAGAAAGAGCAAATGCAAGCAGTTATTGACCGTAGTCAGCAAGGAATACTTAAAGGAGCTAGAGGCTAATCAAGTAAAGGGCAGGTGTAAGGACTGTAAACACGCTGTATACTGTGAGTGGTTAGCTAGTGATGGCTCTGGTTATTGTAGCGAGTTTGAGCCTAAAGACAAGGATGGTGAGTAGATGAGTATAAATCCCGTTACATTTTTTAGTGATGTTATAAATAGCATTATTTTTAATTGTTGTATTAGACGACAAGACTTTGTTAGACACAAAAACTCTTTAAGGAGAATTGCTAATAAAAGACTACTTAAAGAAATAAAAAGAATTGAGGCACAGATTAGTTTTATACCAAATAAATATAGAGAAGTAACGGTTAGGGTTATACCATTAGAGGAGATAAAATGACTTATAAGCTAGCAGAGTTGCTAGAAGGGAGGGAGTGATATGGAAAAACAAAGTTGTTTAAAATGTAAAAACTTTTTTAATCTTAAATTATTTATGAAGTCTGACGATAGACCAGAAGAACTACACAGGTGTTTAGTAACTAGTGTTGAATATCTTGTGGGACACGGTGACAATGATTATAAATGTGAGTGTTCTCATTTTGAACCTACCACCCCAAAGGAGCAGTAGAGATGAAAGACCTGTTTGGTAATAATACAAATCAAGAGTTTGAAACACCTAAAAAATTGATAGGCTCGTTCCAAATATACAGAGCTAGTTACCATTACCGTTTGGGGACAGAAAAAGAATGTTGCAAAAATTGTAAACATATTTGTAGTGGAGAATATCACGGTAGGTGGTATCACAAGTGCGATTTACAAGGATTATCTCATAGCGAGAGTAGCGATATAAGATTAAGAAATGTCTGTGATAATTTTAGTTTAGTAACAAAGGAGGGGATATGAAGATTACAAAGGATTTCAAAGGACTTGTTTACAAAAATGGACACTATTTTTATGACGGCAACATTGAAACAACTGAAGATTTAATTGTTGAGCTAGACGCTTGGTTGGAGGTTACTGGGTCTATTAAGGCTGGTAGGTATATTGAGGCTGGTTGGTCTATTAAGGCTGGTGGGTCTATTGAGGCTGGTTGGTCTATTGAGGCTGGTAGGTCTATTAATGCTGGTGAGTCTATTAAGGCTGGTGGGTATATTGAGGCTGGTGGGTATATTGAGGCTGGTGGGTCTATTGAGGCTGGTGGGTATTATGGAATATCAGCAGGGTTATCCATAACAGCTAAAGCGACAATATCCTGTGGTCTAAAAATCTTCGCTGGTATTTGCACTTGGAGAGATATAAACAATAGCGAAAAGACTATAACTTGTTCTAAATTGATAAGTGGAACAGTTGAGTATGGCATACTTAAAGAAACAGGCGACGAAAAAAAGAAAATAGTTATAGACGGTAAAGAAATAGAGATAAGCAACGAAAGCTATGAGGCGTTAAAAAAGAGTTTGTTGTAAGAGTTGCTAGAAAGGAGGTGTGGAGTGAAAGTAATAAACGAAGTTAAGGTTTATGAGATTAACGGTAGTGAAACGCCAATAGTAGATTATGACACTCTTAAT
>JAKIZQ010000108.1:301-3996 GCA_022707945.1 Bdellovibrionales bacterium | reverse complement strand
CTGTAATCACCACCAAAGCTAATTGTGTATGTATGAGTATCTACTCTGTATTCATAAGTAAGAGTGGGAGTGCCGTTCAAGGTGAATTCTTCACCAGTACCACACATACTGTCGTAACCCTTACAATTATCAAGAGTCACATCATAAGTATATTTCCAAGAACCCTCTGCTGAAGGATCATCATAATAATTGGTTCCGTTAAATTCGAAAGTACCACCAGTCTCACAGGAATAAGGACCCCATGTATAAGCAACATCTTGCTGATACATACTATTAGAATCTAGTGAACTAACTGTGGGTAGACTACCTGTGGCAACAGCAACGAACTGACCACCAACAATATATGCTTCTTCTGCGTTAGTAGCAGAGTTGGAATCACCACCACCGCACGAAATGATCGTAACAAAAGAAAGAACTAGGGGCAAATAAAGACCTTTCTTCATAATAAAACACCTCCAATTATTAGTATTAAATTATTTTTACATTTAGAAAAGCCATAGGTCAACCAAAGAACAAAAAATGAGTAGATAATCTGCAAATACTTTAGTTTTAGACGACAAGTGTAATGTACAGCGACCAAAGCAAACATGATTTTGTGAGTATTTTTTCTTTAGGCGAGGAAAACGAGGGGAATCGACTAAGGCGTATATAAACATACGCCGCAGGAGCTAGAGGTGAGTCTAACAAAGCAAAACAGATTACGAGTATTTTACTTTTATACAAGGCGTGCGAAGGGAAGCGACCAAAGCGTATATAGAAATACGCTGCGGGAGCTGATCCTGAGCACAACACAGTATAAAAGTAAAAGACGAAGTAAGATGTGGTGGAGAGGGAAGGGTTACATCCGCTCACCCTGCATAAATAAAGGTCTCGCTTCTGTGAGCCTTGATGTAGGTCAAACTCGGTGAGAGCCTCGTTTGACAATATTTAGATACCTCTCCCCAAACTTTAATAATTGAATGTTTAATTGACGTTTGGTGGAGAGGGAAGGGTTCGAACCTTCGAAGGCATACGCCAGCAGATTTACAGTCTGTCCCCTTTGGCCGCTTGGGTACCTCTCCACACTAAGAAAGAACTGGAGCTGGTGATGGGACTTGAACCCGCAACCCTCTGATTACAAATCAGATGCTCTACCAGTTGAGCTACACCAGCTTATCAAGTAAGCCACAACTGATTATATTTTATTGTTTTAAAATGCAAGAAAAAATTTAAAGATACTGCAAAACAAGCAATTACATTACCTAAAGCCTGTTACAGTTAAAATATTTATTTATTTTCCTTGTAGAACAGGAACAAACCTCATCTAGATTTTCACTATTAGAATTAGGCATAAATATTTTGACATCATCATTATTGTCATTATTCTGAACTGCATAATAAATGGCCTGTTTACCAAATTCATCCTTCACATTAACAGCATCCTTGTCTTTGTCTATTATCATCTTGGCTATCTCAATAGAACCAAAATACGCTGCATACATGAGTGCTGTCCTTCCATTTTTATCCTTCTTGTTAATATTAACATAAAGCTCTTCTTTATTTTTTATGTAAGGCTTCTTTTCATTAATGATAAGTCTAGCAACATCAACAGCATTGTATTGTGCACAATACATAAGAGGGGTCATGGCATACAAAAGATCGTCTCTGTCTACTTCATTAATAAAAGCACCTTTTGCTGTCATTCTTCTATCTTTCTTGCCATCAGGATTCTCTTCCTTATCATAAAGAAAAAGTGGTGCTTTTGAGCTACTTAGATATTGTTCATCATCAGCAAGATAATTAAAGAGGGTTTTTGTCGCTTGAACATTATTAGACATGCAAGCATACATTAATAGATTCCTTCCAATATTATCACTAGACCCAAGACCTACAAGTTTTACCTTATCTAAAGGATATTTGCTCTGGTCACTTATATCTTTACCTTTGCGAACATCTTTCATTATGTCTATCTTGCGATCATTATTAAGATTGAATTCTCTGCTCATCGACTTTGGTGCACCCTCTATTCCTACACATTTTTTTGCTATAGCAGGGTTGCTAAAAACAATAAGAGCAGATGACAATAAAAGAAATGATGTCCTCATAATAAAACTCCTTATATTTTTTGTCTTTGAACTTCGTAAAGAACTATGCCACATGAAACAGAAACATTAAGTGATTGGACTTTGTTTGACATAGGTATCTTTAAAAGCATATCACAATTTTCAGATAATAATTTTCTTATTCCAGTATCTTCTCCGCCCATTATACAACAAACATTACCCTTAAGATCAGCCTCGTGGATAGCCTTTGTTGCGTCTTCTTCAAAACCATATACCCAAAAACCTTTTTCCTTTAAAGCTTCAACGGCTCTTACAAGATTAACTTCCACACAAATATCTATGTCCTCAACAGTTCCAACAGATGTTTTGTATACATCATCCTTTATATGAGCAGAGCGGTCTTTTGGAAGAATTATAGCTTCAACACCAAGTGCAACAGAGGCACGTATTATGGCACCAAGGTTGTTTTGGTCAGTAACACCATCTAACATCAAAAATACTCTGTTTTTTGAATGAACATCTAAAAGTTCCTTCAGGCTCTTGCTCGGTTTTGGTTCTATTAGTGCCAATACCCTTTGGTGATTAGCGCTCTCTTTAATACCAGTACGGTCCTGTACTTCTGTAGCACTAATACTAGACACTTTTATTGAACGCTCTTTTGCTAAAGATAAAAGGTCTTCTATCTTTTGATTAGGATCCTTGTCATCCCTACCCTTGTTAGACCTAACAAGAAGTATCTCTTTAACACCTCTTGGTCTTTTTGAAAGCACCGTAGCAACTGTGTTAATACCGTATATCCACATTATTTTTTAATTCCTTCTATAAGAGCACAAGTCCTGTTAAGTGCTTCTACAGAGTCCTTGGCAGCATAAATGGGTCTTCCCATAACAAGATAATCAGCACCATCATTTACTGCTACATCTGGGCTAGCTATCCTTTTTTGATCGTTGGTATCACCGTCAGGTAATCTTATTCCCGGCACTACTGCAACAAAATCTTTTTTTATTTTTTGTTTTAATTCCTTAACTTCTAGCGCAGAACAAACTATACCACCAACACCCTCGTTGATGGCTATTTCTGCAAGTGCCATGACTTGCAAAGGTATAGGTCTATTAACCCCAATACCTTTTAGGGCCTCTTCATTCATAGAGGTTAATACCGTCACTGCAAGGACTGTTGGAATTTTATTACCTGCTTTTTTTGCCCCAGCTTGAGCACCCTTTACAGCAGAACGACACATTTCTGCACCACCACAAGCATGTATGGTCAGCATATCAACACCAAGCTCTGCAGCCTCAACACAAGCTGTTTCAACGGTGTTAGGTATATCGTGGTATTTAAGGTCAAGAAAAACACCATAACCTTTTTGTTTTAGTTCTTTAACTAAAGGAGGACCATACTTTGTAAAAAGACGCATGCCAACTTTGAATGTAGCAACGTTCTTACCAACTTTTTCTACTATGCTCCTAACTTCATCTATACTATCTACATCAAGAGCAACTATTATCCTTTCACTTGCCTTCATCAATGTGACCTCGCAAAATGTATTCTTCTTTTTGACGGTTTGCCACAAAGTATACATTTACCTTCTTCATGCTCATGTTCAAAACTGATACATCTTACTGTAGCCTTGGTATCCTCTTTTATTTTTTC
>JAKIZQ010000108.1:0-291 GCA_022707945.1 Bdellovibrionales bacterium | reverse complement strand
CAATCCCTTTCCTGACACCAGTGTAAAAGGAAAAGACCGCCTTCCTCGCATTTTTGTTTGAACTCATCATAGCTATCTATTTTATAAGTCCTTTCATTAAGATATTTTTTTGCTCTTTCAAACAAAGATTTTTGTATCTCATCCATAAGACCTATTATTTTTTTAGGAGCATCTTTTATTGCTACTTGTACCTTTTCTCCAGTATCTCTTCTTGAAATTGTAAAAACACCTTGCTCAAGGTCCTTAGGCCCAAGTTCAACCCTAACAGGCACGCCTTCTATTTCGTACTGA
>JAKIZQ010000107.1 GCA_022707945.1 Bdellovibrionales bacterium | reverse complement strand
GGCGCAGGCGTTGTAAGCGAAATAGTTAAATAAGGCTTGCAATATATATAGCTAGCTGATAATAGGACAAGGCTTTTAGCATAAGCGGGGGTCTTTATCGACCTTCGCTTATGCATGTATAAGATGTTTAGGAGGCACTAAGGTGAGGACCATTATCCATCTTGAATGTGGTGAATGTAAACGTAAGAACTATGTTTCTGATAAGAACAAGCAGACAAAACCTGACAAACTTAAAATGAAAAAATACTGCCGTTCTTGTAAAAAACATACAGAGCACAAGGAGACTAAGTAAGCTTAGCTTAGGCCAGTAGCTCTAACGGCTAGAGCACCGGTCTCCAAAACCGGTTGTTGTGGGTTCGAATCCCTCCTGGCCTGCCAAGGAGAATATATGGATAAAACGACGAGGAACATTTTAACACTTACGCTTGTCGGAGCTGGCATACTTGTTTGGTTTTCTGCTAGTACAGCAGTTAATCATTTTATAGCGTATCTTGACATTTATGTTAAGGCCGGTTTTGTTCATTTTTTAATCGTTGACGCTGTTCCTGCGTTATTGGGAGCGTTAACGACATATATTTTGTATAGATCACAAAAGATACGCACCTATCTTTTAGAAGTTATTACTGAAGTTAAAAAAGTTGTTTGGCCAAACAAGAAAGAAACTTGGGGAGCAACTGTGGTGGTAATAATAGCTGTTCTTATATCTGGTGTAGTATTAGGTCTTTTTGACTGGATATCTGGTTATTTAATTAAATTGATATTGGGCTAGGAGAATTTTAAGATGACTCACGAGAACGACGATAACAAGAACTTGCAAGAACAGAAGCCAGAAGATCTGCTTTCTGATCATGAGGCTCTTGGAAAGATAATATCTGAGGGTGAAAAAAAGTTGAATGCAGAAGATTCAGTGTCTGCCTCATCCTCTGAACAGTCTACAGAAACGCCAGTTGTAGAGCCTGAAAAGATAAAGATACATTCTGATAACCCTAACATGAAGTGGTACATAGTATATGTAAGGACCGGAATGGAACAAAAAGCAAAAGAACAGTTAGAAATAAAGATAAAATCACATAATAAGTTTAGTGATTTTGGCCATGTTCTTGTTCCATCAGAGAATGTTGTTGAAATATCTAAAGGTAAAAAGAAAACAGCTTCTAGAAAATTCTTCCCGGGTTATATGTTGGTGCAAATGGTAATGAACGAGGATAACTGGCATTTTGTTAAATCAACACCAAGGATTGTTGGTTTTGTTGGTGGTAACGTTAATCCTCCAGAGATAAATGAAAAAGAAGTAATGAAGATAACAGCTCAGGTAGAACAGGGTGCTGTTAAGTCAACACCGAGAGTTTCATTTGAGGAAGGAGAGAACGTTAGAGTTATTGACGGACCTTTCACTAATTTTACAGGTATTGTTGAAGAAGTTAAACCTGATAAAGCAAAAGTAAAGGTACTTGTTTCTATATTTGGAAGATCTACACCTGTAGAACTTGAGTTCGTACAGGTAGAGAAGATATAAATAACGGACAAAGGGAGATATTAAGATGGCTAAGAAAGTAGTTGGAATGATAAAACTTCAAATACCAGCAGGGGCGGCAAACCCTTCTCCTCCTGTAGGTCCTGCACTTGGGCAACACGGTGTTAACATAATGGAATTTTGCAAAAAGTTTAATGCAGAAACTCAGGATCAAAAAGGTTTGATCATACCAGTAGTTATAACTGTTTATGCAGACAGGTCTTTTTCTTTTATAAAGAAAACACCACCAGCGTCTATATTGCTTTTAAAAGAAGCTGGACTTGAAAAAGGTTCTGGTGTGCCTCATACAAATAAAGTAGGTAAAGTAACAAAGGCTCAGGTCAAGAAAATAGCAGAACTAAAAATGCCAGACCTAAATGCCAATGACGTAGAAGCCGCAATGAAAATAGTAGAAGGAACAGCAAGGAGCATGGGAATAGAAGTTATTTGATCCTTCTGTATATTTAGAGATAGCTGGGAGGCTTAGAAAAAGCCATTAGGACCAGCAGGGAGATAAAATGTCAAACAATATCGGAAAAAAGTACAAGGCCGCCTTTTCCAAGGTGGACCGTACAAAAAAGTACAAAGTTGAAGAAGCTCTTAAACTTGCGTTAGAGGCAAAATTCGCAAAGTTTGATGAAACCGTAGATGTTTCTTTTAACTTGGGTGTAGATCCAAAACATGCAGACCAGATGTTGAGGGGTGCAATAGTACTTCCACATGGTACTGGTAAAAAAATTAAGGTATTGGTTTTTGCAAAAGGTGAAAAAGCTTCTGAAGCAGAAAAAGCTGGGGCTGATTACGTTGGTGCAGAGGACCTTGTAGAAAAGATCTCTGGTGGTTGGCTGGACTTTGATGCCGTAATAGCTACTCCAGACATGATGAAAATTATTTCTAAACTAGGTAAGGTACTTGGTACTAAAGGACTTATGCCTAACCCAAAAGTAGGAACAGTTACTTTGGACATAGAAAGGGCTGTAAAGGAACACAAGGCAGGAAGGGTTGAGTACAGAACAGAAAAAACTGGTATCATACACACTGTAATTGGAAAGACCTCTTTTGGTCATGACAAGCTTTTAGAGAACTTTAAGGCAGTGTTATCAGAGATAAACAGGGTAAAACCTGCTTCTGCAAAGGGTGTTTATATGAAAGCCATAACCCTATCGACCACTATGGGACCTGGGGTTAAGCTGGATACTAATACTGTTTTGGATATTTTGAATTAAAATTTAAGGAGTTAGGACCGGGCGGCACAAAAATTGCTTGCTTTTGCCAGAACTGTTTATTATAAGTAACCGGCCTAAAAAGGAGTTTGGAAAGTGAATATCAACCAAAAGAAAGAAACGGTCAAACAAGTCCGTGAAAAATTCGAAGCTTCTCAGGCTTTCTTTATAACACATAATCTTGGTCTTAGAGCCGACGAGATGACAGCTTTAAGAAGAGATGTAAGAAAGAATGGCGGAGAATTAAAGATCATCAAAAATACGCTCGTTAGAAGAGCTATAGAAAAATTTGAATATCACAAGGACATAGACAACGACCTAGAGGGTCCAGTTGCCATAGCTTTTAGTTATGGAGACCCTGTTGGTATAGCAAAATCAATACTTAAATATGTCGACGACAGAAATAAATTTGAAGTAAAAAGTGGGATAATGGGACTTAGCAAGCTTACTTCTCAGCAGATAGGTGCTCTTGCAAAACTACCAAGCAGAGAAGAGCTAATAGCAAGACTAGTAAGAACTGTTGCAGCACCATTACAAAACTTTATGAACGTGCTTTCTGCAGTTCCAAGGGACTGCGTGAATGTCTTGAGTGCTATCAAGGATAAGAAAAACTAAAATAGTCATACAAATTGGAGGAGAACTAAAATGGCTGAATTGACAAGGAACGATGTTGTCAACTACATCGAAAAAATGAGCGTGTTGGAGCTTAGCGAACTGATAAAGGAACTTGAAGACAAGTTTGGTGTCAGTGCTGCTGCCCCTGTTGCATTTGCAGGTGCTATGCCTGCCGCTGGAGCTGCTACTGCTGCTGCAGAAGAAAAAACAGAGTTTAAGGTAGTTCTAGAAGCTAGCGGAGATGACAAAATAAAAGTCATTAAAGAAGTTAGAGCTATAACAGGTCTTGGACTAAAAGAAGCTAAGGACCTTGTAGAAGGTGCTCCAAAGGACCTAAAAGAAGGTTGCTCAAAAGCTGAAGCAGAAGACATAAAGAAAAAGATAGAAGCAGTTGGCGGAAAGATAAGCCTAAAGTAAACGATAGTGCTTATTCTTTTTGTTAGGTCGGATTTGAAAATTAAAAACGACGGGGGAAGAGTATGACCTCTATACTGACTGCTACGAATGATCGTTACAGGCGTTCATTCGGACAGATAAAATCTGTCATAGACATTCCTGACCTTCTGGAGCTACAAAAGCATTTTTACTCTGAGTTTTTGCAGGAACACATAACTGCTGAAAAGAGAAAAAATACTGGGCTTCAGTCTGTCTTTACGTCTATATTTCCTATAAACAATTTTG
>JAKIZQ010000106.1 GCA_022707945.1 Bdellovibrionales bacterium | reverse complement strand
TGAAGATCTTTTATTGCTTTTAAATCCAGAAGTATGGGCTACTCATAAAGAAGCTATAAGGGCTGTTTCACACAAACTTACCATTCAAAGACATGGCAAAACAATAAGATTTTACGCACCATTATACTTGTCTAACGAGTGTACCAATTCCTGTATATATTGTGGTTTTAGTAAAAATAATGGTGTTTCAAGGCTTACATTGTCAGAAGAGGAAATACTTCAAGAGGCTAAAGTAATTAGATCTTTAGGTATAGAGCACTTGCTTTTGGTTTCTGGAGAATGTCCTAAAACAGTTGGAGATGAATACCTAATAAAAGCTACAAAATTACTGAGAGGCATATTTTCTTCACTAAGTATAGAAGTAGCCCCAATGGATGAGGGTTCATATAAGAAGCTTTTTGATAATGGTATAGATGGAGTTATTTGTTATCAAGAAACATATAACCCTAGTGTATATGCAGAGTGCCACAAAACTGGTCCTAAGTCTGACATGCAGTACAGGATTAATACTTTAGATCGTGCTGGAGTGGCAGGGATGAGATTCCTTGGTCTTGGTGCTCTTCTTGGACTGAGTGATCATAGGGCAGAAGCTTTCTTTTTAGGTATGCATGCTCGTTATCTTGAAAAGAAATATTGGAGATCTTTGGTTTCGATATCTTTTCCAAGAATACGTCCAAGTAAAACTGGTTTTAGACCAAAAACAACAGTCAATGACGACGAACTTCTTCATATGATGAGTGTTTTAAGATTGTTCCTGCCAGATTCAAATTTATTGCTTTCTACGAGGGAGAATGTTGATCTCAGGGATAAGGCCATGTTCTATGGAATAAATCAAATGAGCGCAGGCTCTAAAACGGATCCTTTAGGATATTCTGGCCATTCATCTAACTGTGAACAATTTAGTATTTCCGATACCAGAACACCCCAAGAAATATCAGAGAGACTTTCTAAACTTGGATACGACCCTGTATTTAAGGATTGGGATAAAGGGTTTAGAAATGAGAACTAAAGAATACAGGATGGATGTTTTTAAGAAAGCAGGGCTTTATTTTGTTACCTCAAGTTCTTTGTCTAGAAAAGATAGTTTTACTACGGTCAGAGATTATTTAGAGGCTGGTGGTAGACTTTTTCAACTTAGAGAAAAAGAATGGAGCAAAGAAAAACTTATAGAAGAAGGTAGAAAGTTTAAGGAACTTTCTCTAAAACATGACGCTATTTTTATAGTTAATGATGACCCATTTCTTGCCTTGGAACTTTCTGCTGATGGAGTGCATCTTGGTCAAAATGATACAAGTATTAAGGAAGCAAGGCAGATACTCGGTGAGGATGCAATCATAGGTCTTTCCACACATAATGTTAAAGAGGTATTATCTGCTCAAGAAGAAGGTGCTGATTATATAAACATAGGACCTGTTTTTATGACAGATACTAAAAAAGGCATTAAGAACATTAGTACAATTGAATTGATAGATATATTAAAAGTAGTTAAAATCCCATATACCTTTATGGGTGGCATAAAAAAGCATAGGATACCTGAACTTTTGGAATATAAACCTACAGCCCTTGCAATGATAACAGAAATAAGCATGGCAGAGGACGTTAGGACCGTAACATCTGACATTATTAAAGTTATTGGTAAATAATATTGATATTTTAAACTTTCTATCGTAGAACTTTGCCGTTATGGGTAAGCGAATACTACAGCTTTTGATGCTTTTGTTTATTTGTGGGACTATATATTCACAGACAGTCACAGAAATAGTTATCAAGGGCAACAAAAAAATAAGTTCAGATGCAGTAAAGGCAAAGCTTTTACAAAAAAGTGGTGTTGCCTATGATGCTTCTTTGGTAAGGAAAGATATAAAGAATATCTTTGATCTGGGATATTTCGATAATGTTGACGTATATAGAGAAGATTTTTCTAAGAATAGTATAAAATTGGTCTATGAGCTTAAAGAAAAACCTATTATAAGTTCGATAGTTTTTGAAGGTAACAGCGAAATAGAGGTAGAAGACCTTAATAAAAATATAAGTATAAAGCCTTATAACGTACTTAACATTGCAGAAATAAAAAAATCAAAACAACAGTTGTTGAAGTACTATGAAGAAAAAGGTTTTTACTTGGCTACAATAAAGGAAGAGCTAAGAGATGCCCCCCCTGATCCAGATGCAGAGACCACAGATAAATATCTAGAGCTTGTCTTTAAGATATCTGAGAACTCAAAGATAAGAGTTGATAAGATTATTTTTCTTGGCAATAAAGTTATCCACGACGAAGAAATAAAAGCCGTTATGGAAACAAAAGAAAAAGGTCCTTTCAGTTTTATGTCTGGTTCTGGTTCTTATAAAGAGAACTCTGTAGACATAGATAGAGAGAGAATAGCTTTCTATTATACGACCAGAGGGTATCCTCATGCACAGGTAGCTGGACCTATAACTCATGTTACCCCCGATAAAAAGTGGATATATCTAACTTATACTATAGATGAGGGACAAAAATACGATTTTAGTGAAGTTAAGTTCAAAACAGATGATGTCCTTTATACAGAAGAGGAATTAAGGGAAAAATTAGTTATAGAGCCTGGTGATCTATATAATTCAATGAAGGTAAGGCAACAGATAATAACTTATCAGAACTTATATGGTGATAAGGGTTATGCTTTTACCAACGTAGTGCCTGTACCAGAATATGATGAGGACGAGAAAAGAGTTAATTTCTTGTTTGAGATAGATAAGGGAAGAAAAGCCTATTTTGGTAAGTTCAAAATAACGGGTAATGCAAAGACCAGAGAAAAAGTAATAAGAAGGGAATTAAGGATAAACGAGGGTGAATTATATAACAACTCAAGTAAGGAGCTTTCTAGGGAAAAGATAATGTCATTAGGTTATTTTGATGAAGTTAATTTCACTCAATATGTACCTAAAAACCCAGATGGTTCGTCTGCTCAGGATGTACTTAATATAGATATAGAAGTAAAAGAAAAATCTTCTACGGGTCAGTTCATGGTATCTGCTGGTTACAGCACCTATGAAGGCTTTGTAACTATGTTACAGGTGCAAGAGAACAACTTTCTTGGATATGGGCAAACAGTTACGTTAAGGGCCAGCCTTAGCAAAATATCTAAGTTGTACTATTTAAGTTTTTATGACCCGTATTTTTTGAATTCAAATTGGGGCTGGGGACTTGATCTTTATAGAGAGAGCAGGGAAGCAATAGCTTATGAAACGATACGTACTGGTTTTGATACAAGGTTCAGTTATCCATTAACAGATTTTGTAAGAATATATTTTATGTATAAATTAGAAGAATCAAAAACAAAGTGGATAGAATCTTTATCCAATATTTTTAATCCTAAAGTAGAAAATGGTGCAACAAGCTCGATAACTACAACATTGGAAAATGACTCGAGGAACGACAGGTTAAATCCTACAAGAGGACTCTATAATGCCTTGTCGTCTGAAACAGCTGGTATTGGTGGGCACAAGAGATTCGTAAAGACGATCTTTGATAACAGGTTCTATCAGGGCTTTTATTTTAATACGGTATTCAGAGCAAGACTCTTGTTTGGTAACGTGTTCGGGTATGGTGGTAAAGAACTACCTTACAGTGAAAGGTTCCTTATGGGAGGCATTGACAACTTAAGAGGTTATGATTATCTAAGCCTTGGACCACAAGTAAAGGACAGCAACGGTGTTTACTATGCAGTTGGAGGAAAAAATGAGATACTTGCTACTGCAGAACTTGAATTTCCTATAGTGAGTTCAGCAGGTATAAGAGGAGTTGTTTTCCTTGATGCAGGTAATGCATTTGATAATTTTACACATGGGCTAAGCACAGATATGCCTTTGAGGTATAACTGGGGAGCTGGTGTTAGATGGAATTCTCCGATGGGTCCGTTAAGGTTTGAATGGGGTGTTCCTATTGCAAGAAAGCCGGGAGAGAGCAGAACAGTGTTCCAATTCATGATAGGACCATCGTTCTAATATAGCTTATTATTTATAAGGGAGGATATTTTTATGTTTAAAAGATTATTTTTTGCAGTGACACTAATTTTTGCAGGTCAAGCTTTTGCAAGTTATGCAACAGTTGATATGCAAA
>JAKIZQ010000105.1:1780-4103 GCA_022707945.1 Bdellovibrionales bacterium | reverse complement strand
ATCTTTTAGTTGCTGTTTCGTCTACTTGCGGACTCCATAAGAATTTTAATATCCATGGAAGCCCATATAAAGAGGTCAAACCTATGTTCTCTAAGGATACTTTCATATCCCTTAAGAACAATGGCACTACTGTCCTTGTAACTGTAAATGGAAAACCCTGAGTAAAATACGTCGTAAAAGCCCATACAGGATTTTTGCTTAGGAGCTCTTTTAATTTTCTCATATAGCACCCCTCTAGTACAATATTGTAATACTAGAATACTATATTGAAAGCACCTTTTCTTAATACTTTTGGTTTATCTAATGTAAGATCAACAATAGTGCTAGGAAGCCTACCTTTAACATCTTCATAAATATCTGGGAACACAGAAAGCTGTTCTTGCGACTGAAAATAAGAAACTACCTCGCTAATATCCTTTGCTATAGGAAAACCCTCTGGATTAGCACTTGTTGAAACTATTGGCCTGTCTATATATTCAAAGACTTTCTCTGCAAATTTAGAGGACGAAACCCTAAAACAAGCATTACCGTTCTTTTCTATCATCCACTCTGGTAATTTTGGTTTTGCTTTTAAAACCACGCTAACTGGCCCTGGCCAAAGCACAGACATCAGTTCTCTTACACGAGTAGACATTTCTGCGTAGGTTTCTAACATTTCCATGTCCTTAACTAACATTAAGTATGGTTTACCCTTACTCCTGTTCTTTACTTTATCTAATAAAGAAACAGCGTCTTTATTAAAAGGGTTAACTCCAAGACCATAGGTGGTCTCTGTGGGATAAGCCACCACCCAGCCTCTTTCTAAAGTATCGCGGAATTCCTCAAAATGTTTTAATATAGTCGGCATTAAATATCCTTATTAGCCTTCTTAACAGCTTCTTTCATCTTATTCCTGTAAGAAGATAGTTCTTTTTTAAGTTCTGGTCTTTGATTAGCTATTATTTGAATAGCAAGCAGTCCAGCGTTCTTTGCTCCATCTATAGCCACTGTTGCTACAGGAAAGCCTGATGGCATTTGTACTATTGAATAAAGAGCATCAAGCCCACCAGTGTTCTTTGAACTTATAGGAACACCTATAACAGGTATAAGTGTTTTTGATGCTATGACACCCGGAAGATGCGCCGCCATTCCAGCCATAGCAACAATAACTTTTACATTAGCTTTTTCAGCCTCTAACAAATATTCTTCAACAAGTTCTGGTGTTCTGTGAGCAGAAGCAACAACAAGTTTATGTTGTACATTGAATTCTTTTAGAACTTCTATACAGCCCTTTGCAACTTCTAAATCTGAGCTGCTCCCTAAAAACACAAGTACTTCCATTTTTCCTCCCTGTTTAGTTCCAAACACCTATATCTTTTCTATAATATGCAGTAGACCAAGATGCCTTTTCTACTAAGTTATAAGCTTTGGTTCTTGCTTCATTTATATCCGTTCCAAGTGCTGTAACACCTAATACTCTTCCACCATTGACGATGAATTTACCGTCTTTTAATGCAGTTCCTGCATGAAAAATAAATTCACCTTTGGAGAAACTCACTCCCTTACTTAAGGAAGATATTTCTGCCCCTGTTCTATAATCACCTGGGTATCCATTTTCTGCCATAACGACACAGCAGGCCACCTTGTTAGACCATTTGACTTGATAGTTCTTTGGGAGTTTTCTATATTTGCCCAACGGCTCTAATATATCCATGATATCTGATTCCATTCTAAATAAGATAGATTGTGTTTCTGGATCACCTAACCTTGCGTTAAATTCCAAAACCCTTACTCTCCCGTCTGGAAGTATCATTAGTCCTGCATATATAACACCGTTATATCTAAGATTTTCTTCTCTCATACCTTTTAGTAAAGGTTCTATAACAAAAGCCTTTGCTGTTTCTTCTACGTCCTTGCTTATTGGAGCTGGGCTAACAGCACCCATACCACCGGTATTAGGCCCTTTTTCACCGTCATATATTTTTTTATGGTCCCTAGAAGTAGCAAGAGGGATAAAAGTTTCTCCGTCGGTAAAAACCATATAACTTGCCTCAACTCCAACAAGGAATTCTTCTACTACGACTGTTTCTCCTGAAACAACGCCATATATAGCTTCACAGGCAGAGTTAACTTCATCCATGTTCTTGCAAATAAAAACTCCTTTACCTGCAAAAAGACCGTCCATCTTTATAACAACAGGTAAACCAAATTCGTCTACGGATTTTAATAAATCTGACTTGTTTGAAACACTTCTGTATTTTGCCGTAGGTATTCCATGTCGTATCATGAAATCTTTTGCCCAAACTTTACTGGATTCAAGACGAGCGGCTTTTGAATCTGGCCC
>JAKIZQ010000105.1:0-1738 GCA_022707945.1 Bdellovibrionales bacterium | reverse complement strand
TAAAGTGTCTGCTAGTCCTTTAGAAAGTGGTGCTTCTGGTCCTATTACAACAAGGTCTATGGCTTCTTTTTTACAAAAATCTACGACGCCAGAGATATCATCAGCCTTTATTGGAACACAACCTGCAAGATTAGCTATTCCTGCATTGCCCGGTAGTGCATAGACTTTTGTAACCTTAGGGCTTTGAGCTATCTTCCATACCAAAGCATGTTCTCTTCCACCACTACCTATGACAGCAACTTTCATCTATTTTATCCTCTTAACTAAGTACATGGGTAATAAGCCCATCCCTTAGTTTTGGTTCGAACCAAGTGGATTTTGGAGGCATTATCATGCCTGCATCAGCAACGGCCATTAATTCACTTACTGTTGTAGGGTACATACTAAAGGCTACTTTAAATTCACCGTTGTTAACTCTTTTTTCTAGTTCAGAAGTTCCTCTTATACCGCCGACAAAATCTATTCTCTTATCTGTTCTTGGATCGCCGATGCCAAGTATTGGAGACAAAAGATTATTTTGTAGTATTGCTACATCCAAACTGTTTATAGGATCATTCTCTGCATAAGAACCTTTCTTTGCTTTAAGAGTGTACCACTTACCATCAAGATACATACCAAAATGTTTTGCTTCTTTTGGGCTCTTTGAGCTTGCAGGACAAATATCAAAACTTTTTGATATAGACGCAATAAATTGGTCGCTGTTCATACCATTAAGGTCTTTGACCAACCTGTTATAATCCATTATCATCAAATGAGATGCAGGAAAATAAGTTGCAGGAAAAAGTTGTACTCTTCATCTCCTCTGTGGTTTGGGTTCTCTGATCTTTTCTTAGCACCAACCCTATAAGCAGAAGCAGACCTGTGATGTCCGTCGGCAATATATAATTCTGGTATCTCTTTAAAATAACCTACTATTTTATCAACAACCTTACTATCATTTATAGGCCATACTTCATGCTTAATACCGTCGATAGCTGTAAATGAATATTCAGAGTTGTTATTATTTGTCCATTCTGTAACTGTCTTATTAACTCCGTCGTGGTCTCTGTAAGTTAAGAATACTACGCCGGTGTTAGCATTGGTGGTCTCTACATGGTTACATCTATCATCTTCTTTATCTTTTCTTGTAAGCTCATGTTTTTTTATTATGTTCTTTTCATATTCTTCTACTGCAGCACAACCCATTATGCCATATTGAGTTCTTCCATTCATTGTTTGAGCATATATGTAAAGCATAGGTTTTTCGTCTTGGAACAAGACCCCGTTTTTTATCATTGAGTTAAAATTATCACGGGCCTTTTCATAGACTTTCCTGTCGTAATGGTCTACGGATTCTGGAAGATCTATTTCTGACTTAACCACGTGTAAGAATGAATTAGGATTCCCTTTTGCTTCAACCCTTGCTTCTTCACTGCTCAAAACATCATATGGTCTTGATGCCACTTTTTCGGCATGCTCTTTTTTTGGGCGTATAGCCCTAAATGGTCTTATGGTCGACATTATCTGTGCCCCCTATTTTTCAAAAAATTTTCTTACTATTTCTATAACTTCTGCACCAACTCTTTCTTGTGCCTCTGTGGTTTGTGCACCAATATGAGGGGTAACACTGACCCTTGAGTGTTTTACAAGGTTTATGTTTGAAGTTGGTTCTTCAACGTAAACATCTATGCCTGCTCCACCAACTTTACCAGAATCAAGTGCGCGTATCAATGCGGCCTCGTCAACAACGCCGCCTCTT
>JAKIZQ010000104.1 GCA_022707945.1 Bdellovibrionales bacterium | reverse complement strand
AACCCATATCGCCAACATGATATAGAAAAAGCAAAAAAACTAATGGCCAAAGCTGGCTATCCAGAAGGAAAAGGCTTAGCTCCTCTAAACATGCTACTTACAGATTCTATAGCATCAAAACAAATAGGTGAGTTCTTTGCAAAATCATTAAGTGAAATTGGTGTAAAGATAAACTTCACGCCAATGAACCTTGCTAAATTAGACGATGAAGTATCTAATAAAAGAAATTACCAAATACTTTCATTCCAGTGGAAAGCAGATATACCTATTCCAGAGGATTTCTTAAGGCTACTATACAGCAAGGCTGTATATCCAGGGCCTAATGACAGTAGATTTAAAAATGCAGAATATGATAATCTGTTCGAAAAAGTTTCTGTCATGAAAGAAGGACCAGATAAATTAAAATTACTGGCTAGAATGAGGGCAATAGCAGAAGAAGAATGTCCTCTAATGACACTAGTAAATCCACATGTAATAAGATTATCTCAGCCATACATAGAAAATTACAGACCTCACATAATAATAGATAACATGTATAAATACGTGAAAATAAACTCTGAACTCAGAGAAGAGGTACATAAAAAATATTATAGATAATGAATAACAACAAACAAAAGATACTCCTACTTGTTATGATAATAGTAATGGTTGGAGCTTTTTATCTTGTGTTCAGCAGCCACATGTACTCCTTTGTAGAGAACTATGAAAGATATGACCTAAATAAAGAACTATCTTTTGTTCAGAAGACTATACAAAGAGAATCCTATCATCTTTATGAAAAAGTCGCTGAATGGGGAATATGGGATGACACCTACGACTTTGTAGTTAATAAGAACAAGAACTATATAGACAGGAACCTCTCTTCTTATGGAATAATATTCAAGCATGGAAACTACATAATAGTGTTCATGGATAATGACCTTAATATAGTCTATGGTGTTGAGTATCAGGAAAAAGACAAGAAGGTCCTAGAACTTCCTCTAAACGTAAAAATTTTATTAAACGATAAAAAACTACAGGCTGGTAAAAAAGGTCTACTTATCCTTAATGGCAGCGTCTACCTTTCTGCAACACATTTAATAGTCAACAGCAAGGGCATGGGCTCTCCAAGAGGATTGGTAACCATAATGCACGAACTTGACACCAGTATTTTTGAAAAACAAAGAACAGATAAAGTCTCTTTTGAAACACAGGTAATAGAGGAGCAAGGTCAAGACATAGAAACAGACAAGAAGAACTTATACATCATGGAAGATAAAATATCTGAATCAATACTTATTAATGACATCTTTGGACAACCTGCTTTAAGGATAATAGCTACTCTTGAAAGACACGTAATGTCGTATTCAAAAAGCACATTATTGTATCTAGTCCTAACGCTAACATTTGTATCCATCCTTTTTTATGTATCCTTTTTACATCTATTAAAAAGAACCTCTGTACTTGAAAAACAAGTTTGCGAAGCAGAAAAACTTGGTTCACTTGGAGCTTTAGGAGCTAACATATCAAAAGAACTAGACCAACCGCTTAACACTGTTTATTCAAGCACTAAAGGGTTAAAGGGTTTCATGAGTAAACAGAACATCAAGGATAATAAACTACTTAACAACATCGATAAAATAATCAACTCTACAGAAAAGATGATGCACACAATAAGACATATAAAAGAATTTACAAGATATGCAGAAGAGGATGCACTAACACCAGAAAATATAAATTCGTTGATAGCTAGATCTGTTGATGAAATAGAGGACGATCTAATAAACAAAGACATCAAATTAGAATTTGATCTTAATCCAAAGCTCCCATCAATATTCATAAATCCAACTAAATTTACCAGCGTTATACATAATCTCTTAATGAATGCCAAAGAAGCACTTGAAGAAGTCTCTCATAATAAGAAAAAGATCAAAGTGATGTCTAAACTAGAAGAACTAGAAAATGGTATTTTTATAATAATTGTTGTACAAGACAACGGGATTGGTATAGCAAAAACTGATATAACAAAAATATTCCAACCTTATTACACAACAAAAGGTTACTCTAGAGGCTCTGGCCTTGGTCTTTCTTTGGTACAAGGTGTTATAAAAGAATATAATGGAACAATAGAAGTGAACAGTAAGAGTGGCAACACAGAGTTCATAATTAAATTCCCTATAAACCCACTTCTAGATGCTCACAGAGAAATAAAATAAATAGGAGACAAAAATGGATACAAAAAAATACAAAGAATTAGTTTTAAAAACAGAATCTAAGGACTTTAATTCCATCTCATCAAGGCTTAAAGACAAAAGAGCTTTAAGATTATTGCATGGCTCGTGTGGTATAGCAACAGAGGCTGGAGAGCTTCTTGATGCAATGAAAAAACACATATTCTATGGTAAAGAAATAGATACAGTTAACATCGTGGAAGAGATCGGTGATCTTATGTGGTACAGTGCAATAATATTAGACGAACTTGGAGTTGAATTCGAACAGGTAATGGAAAAGAACATAAATAAACTTCAGGCAAGATATGGAGAAAAATTTAGTGAATCCAGGGCGAACACAAGGAACCTTGATACAGAAAGAGATATATTAGAGAAATAATTAATATTGTTCCCAAGGTATTATTGAAAGTTCATTTGTCCTGTAATATTCAATAGCATCGACCATTTGGTTAGCTATTTGAAGATTTGTTATCAAAGGTATCTCAAAATCAACAGCCATTCGTCTAACTGTATAATCATTCTCTAGTTCAAGTTTTGAATTATCCTTTGGTATGTTTATAACAAGGTCTATTTTTTTGTTTAACATATGGTCTGCAACATTAGGCTCTTTTTTATCAAAAGGCCAATAAAGTATCGTCGTATTAACACCATTCTTCTTGAGAAAATCAGCTGTACCCGGAGTTGCAAAAAGCTCATAGCCCATTTCTTTTAGTTTTACAGCTTTACTAAGGAACTTGGCTTTGCTTTCCATTGGTCCTGTAGAAAGCAAAATGGTTTTTTTAGGTATCTTAAATCCTACAGAAATAAAAGCTTTTAAGAATGCCTCATTAATTTCATGACCTATGCAAGCAACTTCTCCTGTTGAAGACATTTCAACCCCAAGTATTGGGTCGGCTCCTTTTAGTCGTGAAAAACTGAACTGAGATGCCTTGACCCCAACATAATCAAGATCAAGAGATGATTTTTCTACAGGTTTTACATCTTCACCAAGTATAGCCCTTGTAGCTATATCTATCATGTTGTGTTTAAATATCTTTGAACAGAAAGGGAAACTCCTAGAAGCTCTAAGATTACATTCTATTACTTTTATATTATTCTCCTTTGCAAGGAACTGTATATTGAACGGACCTGTTATGTTAAGTGCTTCTGCTATTTTTCTAGCTGTTTTCTTAACTTTTCTTGTTGTCTCTATATATAGTCGCTGAGCTGGCAACATAAGTGTTGCGTCCCCACTATGTATACCTGCATTCTCTACGTGTTCTGTTATTGCGTATATTATTATCTCTCCGTTCTTTGCTACTGCGTCTATTTCTACTTCTTTAGTGTTCTCCATGAACTTGGTTATAACGACTGGATATTTTATGTTTATCTGAGAAGCCTCTTTTAATGATTTCTCCAACGACTCGTCATTCCACACAACATTCATTGACGCCCCAGAAAGCACATAGCTTGGTCTTACTAGTACAGGATATCCAACTTTATTTGCGAATTTTTTAGCTTCTTCAATACTGGTAAGCTCTTTCCATTCTGGTTGTTCAACACCTATAAGATCCAAGAGCTCAGAGAATTTATGTCTATCCTCTGCCTTATCTATGTTCTCTGGTGCTGTACCAAGTATCCTTACACCTACCTCGTGAAGTCTCATTGCAAGATTATTAGGTATCTGTCCACCCATAGAGAGTATTATTCCCTTAGGGTCTTCAAACTCATATATGTCCAGAACTCTTTCAAGTGTCATTTCCTCAAAATACAGCCTGTCACACACATCATAGTCTGTACTAACTGTTTCTGGATTATAGTTTATCATTATGGTGTTATAGCCAAGTTTTTTCGTACTACTTATGGCATTAACACAGCACCAATCAAATTCAACGCTACTACCTATCCTATAAGCACCACTACCAAGGATTGCGACA
>JAKIZQ010000103.1 GCA_022707945.1 Bdellovibrionales bacterium | reverse complement strand
TTTCTGATGCTTTTTCTGCAGCCATGCTCAAATCAAGAGTTTTATCATATCTTTCTGAATCAATTACAACATGTATAGAATGAATTAGCTGTAAAGCTTTTGGCATGTGTATTCCACAAGAGTATATTTCGTGACCAGCTACATTTGGATCTGGACTGATACAGAAACGAGTTTTTGCTTTTTCTTCACAGAATTTGCAATTCATTACACACTTCCTTTCGCAATCCAGAGATTAATCATGAGAATAAAACGACTGACTATTCTGATTGTATGCTCGCCATAGGAATTAATTTCTGTTTGATTTTCTTTTCCATCTATTATGATGCTGTGAGCATTAATTATCCATTTCATACCCCATTCATTAGCGATAGATATTATATCACTTAATGTTACTGGGTTAGATTCAATGTCTTTTACCAGTACAGAAAGTTCAACATTTACTTTTATTGTGGAGTATTCCATGAAATCTCCTTCGTTGTCCTTCAATAACAAGTTTATTATATCTTCTTTAGTTATTTGTGGTAAATCTTCAATACATATTACTATACACATCTCGATCTTTAGATTAGCAAGTACATGCTTAATCATAAGTTAAGTCTCCGTAAAAGGGTAAAATGTGAATTCATCAAAAGGAAAGAAAAGGCAGAAGCTAATATGCGAATTCGTGGAATTCTCTTTTGTCAAGAGTGTGCTGAAGCCTGACTAAGACTCAACAAACTCAATATGTTCTCTTGTCTGATTAGTTCTCCAATGTAGGTACGAAGATCAGTAAATACAACAGCAACTGACATAATTGTATACTCTAGATGTAACTTGCCATTAATTTGTCATATAATTAATGTTTAGTAATTCAATTAAAGCATAATATCTCCTTAAGGATTAAGAACCGTAAGAACTGTAATAACTATGAGAACTATAGGAACCATGAGAATTATGAGAATAAGAACTATAAGAACTATAGGAACCAGGTACTATCTCATCCCATATCAGATCTCATACAACCATAGTCATTTGCTCCTATGTGGATTGTTCAACCCCCTAACCCCACTCTTGGGGGGAAATTATTTGTAAAACATAAGCCCTATATGTATTATTATGCTTATACTATACATGTATCTAATAGTAATTCCAGAGGCTCCTTACGAGGATCGGCCAGACCTTACATAGAAGATACGAGATGTTTAGTAACTAATATTTGAATAAATCAATGCCACAGTAATATTACTGGGGCTTTTTGTGTTGGTTACTTTGTGAAAAATTCTTTTAGATCTTCCCAGTTGTCTTTTATCTGTTCGACACTCATAGTTACTATACGATAGAAAGGGAATGAGTTAGAATCAAAAGGATTAAGAAGAAGCAGATATCCAGATTCTTTTTTTTCTCTTTCCTCTTTTACCCCCCTCGGCTTATGCCGTCTCCCCCTAAGGGGGATTCTTTCTTTCTGTATTAAAATGTTTTTTCTGAATCTAGGACAAAACACCTACCAGTACAGCGGACTACATTGAGATCAATAGTTAATAGATTAATCTCAATTACTTTTATACGAGTACAGGTAAGATCTCCACTTTTTTCTGTTACTAGGTTCATAGTGTCACCTGAAATCAGTATGTTATCTGTATTCAAGGTGTAGGTCGTACCATTTTGAGCTGTCAGTTGTGTTCTGTATTTCATGATTAGCTCCTTAATATGATATTGGTATGTCTTCAAAATGGGATCGTTATCCTGTTACTATTCTCGTGCCCTTACATGTTTTACATTCTTCTTTAGTTTGTTCATTGCAGTCTGGACAGGTGTTTTCAGTTATCATCTTTTGTTTGCAGTCATTACAGACAGGCATTGAATAGATTACTGATCCACAATGGACAAAATTCAAGCCAGTTACTGCATTATTTTTCAAACATGATACACATATTATATTTTCGTATATGTTTTTCTTTTGTGATTTCATGTAACTTCTTACTTTTCTTCTTGTTTTTACCCAGTCCTTGGCAATTTTTAGCCACTGACTTCTGAAGAATGATCCCTTTTTATATACTCTGGCATAATCAAGAGAATGCAGTATGTTTTTGTTAATGTTTTCAAGTGATGTCATGAGAGATCCTTTGAGGAAAGTATGAGTTCTCCTTTTGTTGTAAACCATCCACTAGCTAGGTTCTTTTTTTCATCTGGATTAACTTTGGCTAGCCATATTCTTTTGTTATTTAACCATAACCATAGCCAGCCAACTTCATATTTTTTCCAGATTCCAGATCTTACCAATTGTGCTTCTTTCAATGTACCGTTAGGATTTTGTTCAGCATAGTAAACGTTAACTGTACCACTTTCTTGCAAGTTTTCTCCATCTTTTATAATCAATGGAGCAGTAACTATCTTTTGAAATATCCCCTTAGTATTCTTTTTAAATCCTGCAAGAAACGGATTATCAATATTCTTTATCAGAATGAGTTTGAGTTTCAATGCAAAATCACAAAAATCCATAACTACCTCATTTTTTATTGTTATTACCCTTTGCTGCAGAACTTAAAAAAGTATATAAGCCTACAACAAGTCCAAAAGATATCGTACCTATAACAAGCAGAGTTTTACTTAATGCTTGTTTCATAAGCCAATTTAAATAAGTTCCAACTTTATCAGCGATGGACGCAACTCCATCAATATTTTTCGTTATTCTTTTAATATCAACTTCAGTTAAACCACTCATTTGCTTGATTATTTACCTTTCATTTATTTAGTTAAAGAGATTAAATTATTTCTAACTTTCATTAGAATTATTCCAAGATGGTTCCTACCAACTCCGTTACAGATCCCCCAAAAAGTATCGTTCCACCAATTCCTTTCTACAAGAGTTTCATTTCCTGTTTCTATGAGTAATTTAGCAATGCTACTATTTTGAACAAACTTACATTGGACAATATCTTGCATAATACTGATTCTATTATCCATAAATCCGTCTTTTAATGCTACTTTTTGTCCAAGTCTGTTTGCATCAACTGGCGATGCAGCTAGTCGTATCTTTCCTGCATCATTCAAAAATTTACACTTCTCAGCTTGGTAAGCATGTTCAGCTGAGCGGTAGGTGTTTCCCTTGTAGCAGAAACATATGCAATAGTAATTGCTTAAAAATCTGTATTTACCTCTAAACTGATCTATCACTATATTCCTCCCTAAGAAGTGTAAAAATAATAAAACAAAAACGATTAAAAAAGAGACTAAAAAAGTCTCTTTATTTCATCGCTATGAATTGTCTTTATACTCTTTGAAAATAAAGAGTTGTTAGTGGTCATTGGTGCAGTCATTGTTAGGAGCATCTGTTTGTCTTTTGCTTTTGGCCATCGTCCCGCCATATCATTTAAGCAGACGGAAGTTGCCAACCTAACTCCTGAAAAGATTGATAGTGCTCTACGAATAGCATGTACATCATCTTGCAGGGTAGCATTGCTGGCTAATACATATCCATATTTTCCAGACTCAATAGCATATCCTTTTTGCCGCATTTTTCTTATGAGAAGATATGCTGTGGATACTGATATCCCACATTCTCTTGCAATGTCACGAGCGCTTGCTGATGTGCTTTTTTTGGACAATAATTTCATGACTATTTTACAGTATCCATCAAATTGCTTTACTATTGAGCTTCTAGCAGAGATTGAACGTGACATTATAATGCTCCTTTAAGGAATTTGTAAGTTGAGATATATGACTGGACCAGTGCTTTTCTCTTTTCTCTTGCATATATTTCTTGCTGAAATAATTTAGCGAATTCTTTCTTGTCCTCTTCAGTCATCAATTCATAGACCGTTTTATCACTGATCACTGACGTTACTTGCACTTCTTTCGTTACTGATCTTCTCTGATATTTTCTTTTCTTTTTACCTTTCTCCTTTCTTTCTACTCGTTTTTCTCCAAGAATCCACCTTCCATTTTTCAACGGGAGATTGTATTCTTTACGAATCTCACTCATAATGGGATAGATTGAATCTTTTCCCATTGTAAGTCCGTTCATGGCTTCTTCTTTAGTTAATCCTTCTGGATGCGACTTCAAGCGCTCTAATACTTGATTTTTCAGTGACATGTTTCTCCTTATGTTAGGGTTTTAAACAAGAAAAATATGGTAAGGATATTGATGAAAAACTTCCTAAAG
>JAKIZQ010000102.1 GCA_022707945.1 Bdellovibrionales bacterium | reverse complement strand
CACCGCATTCTGTTTCTGTTATTCTTGGTACAGGGTTCCCTTCTTTTGGTCTTACGCTCAAACCTTTGGTGCAAAAAGCGCCTATACTCTCGTTATTCACAAAATCATACTCATCCCCATATCCCCAAACTCCACTTGCAGGTATAAGAGGAGTGTTGAGTTTTTTTCCAAAAAGTTCTATTGAAATACTCATAATATTAAAACTCCCACATTAATTCTTTGGAATCAAATACAGGGCCGTCCTTGCATACTCTTTTAAGTCCATCTTGAGTTCTTACCACACAACATACACAGGCACCCACACCACAACCCATCCTTTCCTCTAAGCTCACGTAACACAAAAGGCCTTTTTCTTTTGAAAATTCACTTAAAGCCTTTAACATCGGCGTTGGTCCACAAGCATATATAACTGGGTTCGTTTTGCTCTGTTCTAAATGTTTTTTGATAAGAGCCACTACATTACATTGAGAACCTTGAGTACCATCGTCTGTACAAGTAATTACCTTGGAACAAGAAGAAAATTCATCTAACAAAATTAGTGACTCTTTAGTATCGGCACCTAAAGCTACTGTAACAGAACAATTTTCTGATAGTTTTTTTGCCAGAGGTAGTAAAGTTACTATACCTATACCACCACCAACAAGTAGTGGAGCGTCTGTTTTTGAAAGCTCAGGGAACACATTGCCCAACGGGCCTAGAGCCTTTAGTTCTGTTCCTTCTTTTATTTTAGAAAGAAAAGCTGTCCCTTTTCCTCTGATCTTGAATATAACCCTTATATCCGCATCTTTTTTATCGACTATAACAAAGGGTCTTCTAAGTGAAAAACCTGGTACCTCTAACATCAAGAACTGTCCCGGCAAAAAATTTAAATCAGGAGCTTTGCACCACATAGAAACAATACTCGGTGTTAAAAGTTTTACTTCCTTTACAAAAACTTTGTGGTCTTTTATTCCACTTGTGCACATATTTTTTTCTCCATTATTAGAGCATCTTCTCCGTCGGGATAATATCTTTTTCTAACATAAAGCTGTTCAAAGCCAAGTTTTTTATAAAGTTCTATTGCAGGTTTATTTGACACCCTTACTTCAAGAACTATGCATGAGACACCCATAAAATGTTTCTGTGCCTCGGTTATTAACGCTTTGGCTATACCTTTGTTCCTAAATTCTTTTTTTACTGCTATATTTAAAAGATGCATCTCATCGACTATTTTTCTTAACATGATATATCCCAAAAGAGTCCCCTCTTTACTGAGCACTTTAAGACATATCGAAGACAAATTATCTAATTCCTCTAAAAAAAGTTGTTTACTCCAAGGATGTGAAAAGCTATTTTTCTCTATTTCAAGAACAGAATCGATATCGTTTTTATTAAGATAAACCACATCAAAAGACTCACATTTTGTGTCACTTTTGACGTTTTTTGTCACCATAAGTAATTCACTTCCTAGCTAACTATTTATAAATATTAAGTTTATTATTGGCATAAAACTTGTATAAAAAAGCATTAGAGAGCAAGGGGCAGGTTTATTTAAAGACGCTTTTTCCGATACCCCATAACCCCCAGAAAGGATTTTATCCTTTCGAGTGTCTAGAGTACCCTGTCCCATCTTTTTCTTCTTAACACCTTTTTTAATACATATTTTTTCCAATACACAGTTAGAACATTTTGGAGAAACTGGAGTACAAACTGTTTTTCCATGACTGACCATCAAAAAATTAGTTTTTCTCCATAATTTTTTGGGCAAAACCTTCTTTAATGCATAATGTGTTTCTTCTGGTGTTTTTGTACAAACAAGACCAAGCCTATTAGACATCCTGTGTACATGTGTATCAACACAGATCTCGTCCATTCCAAAGGCCTCTGCCAGAACAAGAGTTGCTGTTTTAAGACCGACCCCAGACAACGACGTTAATTTCTCAAGATTCTGAGGCACCCTGCCATTAAATTCATTGATCACTGACTTACTTATATTGATTACATTCAAGGCCTTGGTCTTATAAAAACCAACTGGATATATAAGTGCTTCTATATCTTTTGCTTTTGCAAAAACCATTTCCTTTGCATTTTTATATTTGCTGAACAATCTTTCTGCCGCAAGCTCTGTAACCTCGTCTTTGGTGCGAGCACTAAGCATGGTCGTTATTAATATCCTAAAAGCAGAAGCCTTATTGTTAGATAATTTATTAATTACTGGAGTAAAAGTAACAGATCTTTCCAGGAGGGAGAATACCTTTTGTATATCCTTTTTTTCTTTCAATTATCAATCCCTCATGCCACGGGCTTTTAGTATTATCACTATAAAGAAGAAAACTACAGCGAGTATTATTATGAATTTAAAGATATTCCATTGTTTCATCTTTTCTTGTTCTATTTCTTTACTTCTATAATCATCCATCTGGTCCATACGTGAAAGACCGTCTTTTGTTTCTTCTTCCTCGTCTTCATATGAATCTTCTTGGGACGCGCGGGAGCGTAAAGACCTTTTTCTTTTTTCTTCTTTTTCCCTCATGGTACTTCTTTGTTCTGTATCTTTTATCTTAATTTTCTTTCTTGCTTCTTCGTCAGATGTAGCATCCGAGGTAGCTTCTTCTTCATCATCACCTTCCCCTAATCTACTTCCACCACGTCCAGAGCCTTTTTTACCAGATCCAGCAGCATCATCATCACCAGAACCTGCTCCGCCACCCTTACCACCTCTGCCGCCTTTACCAGCAGCACCACCAGAGCCAGAGCCGCCTCCGCCAGAGCCCTGGACATCATTCACTTTTACATCCTTAAAAGTAAAATCAGAGCGGGTTAGCTCTACCCCACCTCCTGACAGTTTTAGTGCCAAGCCCTGTTTTCCGTCTTCAATTCTATTTTTAATCCTAGGGGCAAAGCTGAGCAAACCCATTACTACACTAACTATTACGACTATTAAGAGTATATATTCTACGGAAGCTTGACCGCGACTGTCATATTTTATGTATCTACCTTTCTTATACACTTGAAAATCCCTCTAAGTTCCTGAATAATAGCTCTAAATAATGAATAAAACCATTAGAGCTTTATCTTTATCACTTTGTGGCTTTATCACAGTTGCTGTACTCTGGGCGATTATACCACAACTCCATCTTATAGCCATACTACTAGTACTTGGCCTTTCCGTATCTTTGATATTAACAAGTTTTATATTAAAAGGCTACCTCGACCTAACTTTATTCATAATTTCTTACAGCATGTCAGCATCCGCTGGAATAGGACTAACATATTATCAACTAACACTTAACGATACTCAACAACAATTGTTACCACTTGCATTGCTAACTATATTAGTTGGATTAAGCAACGTTGTTTGTGAACTATACACAAGAAAAAAACTACAGCTTATGGCTGAAGGTTGTCTTAGAGGTAGAAAGTTGGAGGACTATACCAGAAATCCTTGGCTGTATTTGGATGGGAAAAATAAAAAGGATTTTTTTATTCTCTACTTTGACATACCTCAACTTAATAAGTGGGCTTTAACTAAACATACAAAAAACATAAAGGAACTAGAAGATAAAATATTTGAACTAATTATGGATAACATTGGCACCAACGATGGTGTTCTACTAAGAAAGAGTGAAGATTCTTTTATAATAACGTTTGAACCTAATAAAAGATTAGACATAAAATCCTTTAAAACACCAGAAAGGTTAAGTGCATATCAATCTCTTTTGTGTGCATTAAAGAGTAAAAATTCAATAGATGAACTTGCAGAGCTAAAATCATCTATACAGTTAAAAGAGTTAAAAGGACGTGCAGTGGTAATAAAAGATGAGGGACTTATCTTAAAACACATAAGGTCTGGAAAAATAGAACTTTCATTTTTTAGCAATGCTCTTAACAGAATATCAGAACTTTTATGCAGTAGTAACGGCGAAGACATAATCTGTGACGCGGCCACCTATGAACTTACTTCCAACTATTTTTCTGCAAGAAAACTAAAAAACAACAATTATCAAATAAATGGACTTTCTGCTCACACCGATGATGGATTATAGGTCCAATCCGTTCTGCCATCTGGTGTATCCATTAGAACTATGCTTTTCTTAAGGAGCTCGTCTCGTATCTCATCAGAGGTCTTAAAATCTTTGTTCTTTCTTGCTGTATTCCTTTTGTTTATTAGTTCTAAAAGTTCCTCTTCTTTCATGCCAAGTCTTTCCAATACTCTTTTTCTATAAGCAAGAATGAAAGAATCAGGATCTTCGTCTAGAATACTGAAAAGTTCTTTTATGGGTTTTAGTGTTTGTAATGCTATATTTAATCCTTTCTTTGAGCATTTTTTGCTCTTATCAAGGAACTGGTTTACCATTGCAAAGAGTTCATTAAGACCAGCCAAAGCCCCGGCTGTATT
>JAKIZQ010000101.1 GCA_022707945.1 Bdellovibrionales bacterium | reverse complement strand
ACTTAACGACATCTTGGTCGAAATGAATAAGTTCAGCAATAATTTTATATCTGAACAACTAATGAGAGCTTTTGTATATAAATTAAAGGGTGTTGTAGACGAGAAAACCTTTTCTGAATTAATGAGTGATTACTTTAGAGAGGTCGGTCTTGATCCAGATTCTTTTGAAGTAGTTAATGCTTCTGGTTTTTCAAGAATGAACAAAACCAAACCCTCTGATTTTGTAAAATTTTTGGCAACTGTTTATGATGATTTTCAAACAGGGCCAGAGTTTATAAACAGCCTTCCAATATCAGGTATAGATGGAACTATAAGAAGGACTCACGCTGGGGCTAATGTTAAAGGTAAAATTAGAGCTAAAACAGGAACGCTCAGCGGAGTAAGATCGTTGGCTGGATATGTTTCTGGAGAAAGAACAGTGTATGCTTTTATAATAGTCGTTAACGATCCTAAGGCAAACAACATGACTAACTGGGAAAGCAGGATATTAGAAAAATTTATTACGGGAGAAAAAGATGTTTAAGAAACATTACATCTTTGTTCTTTTTTATATGGTTCTTTCTTTTAATGTTTTTGGCAATATTGGTGAATATTATTCAAAGCATGTAAAGGGGAGTAAAATAACTGATAATTTTGTTGTACCAAAAGGACTAGAAAGAGCTGTTGATTTTTGGATAGACATATATTCTAAATACGATGTTAATCAAATAGTCATACACGACACAGACACCTTTGTTGTTTATGATGTAGTTGATGTTTCAGATCTTGATCTTGTTAAAGATCTTTCTTCTGATATCAAAGATGAAATAATAGATAGCAGGGTTAGTATAATAAAGAATAAGTATTCTTCTATCCTTAAAGAGTTGTCTTTGTCTAATGAAGACGATCATCTGAGTCAAGAATCGAAGGAAGTGTTTCTTAAATTTAAAAATATTGATGATAATAATAAATTTATTGAAGCGGCAAGACCCGGAAGAATAAGAGCTCAAAAAGGGCAGATGTCTAGTTTTAGAGAGGCTATATATTATAGTCAACTTTACATAGAAGACATAGAAAACGTCTTGAATGAACAAGGTCTTCCTTTGGAGCTAGCCAGAATACCTTATGTTGAATCTTATTATAACCCGATGGCTGTTTCACCAAGGAATGCCGCAGGTATTTGGCAATTTATGAAAGGCACAGCAAAAGAATATATGAAAGTTTCAAAGCATTATGACGAAAGAAAGGACCCTGTAGCATCTACTTATGCGGCAGCTAAATTATTAAAACAGAGTTATGAATATCTTTGGAATGAATGGCCTCTTGCCATTACGTCATATAATCATGGACGTTTTGGTATGAAAAGAATTGTTGATAGGGTTGGTAGTAAAGATATATCAACTATTGTTAAGAACTACAATAGTAACACTTTTGGTTTTGCATCAAAGAATTTTTATGCTGGTTTTCTTGCTGTTCTATATTTGGACCTGAACAAAAATAAATTTTTCGGGGATATTAGCCAAGCTGATAGTACCAAATACAAAGCAGTTCAACTGACAAGACCTTTAAAATTATCTCAATTAGAGGCATTGTTAGGGATGGATATGGACCAAATAAAAAGGTATAATCCAGCAATATCAAGAATGGCTTTTGAAACAGACGCAGTAATGCCAAAAGGGGCCAAGATAAGGATGCCAAAGGACCTAATAGAAAATATAAGGGGTATAAATGATTATGCTAAGATCATATAAATTTTTTGTTTTATTAATTTGTTTAATTAGTTTACCTGCTATATGTGATGGGCAGGTGCAAGATAAAAAAGCTACAGTTTTTACTTTAGACGATAATTCAACAAAATATAAAGTTGATCCTGCTGAGATAAATAAAATAAAGTCAATGGATGTTCAGGCTATAAAAGAAAAAATAGAATCTATGAGAGACAAAGTCCTTGATTCTAAATCAAAATTAATGGAAGTATCTAAAGATGGTCTGAACACTGCTCCTGTATCATATTTGTCTATTTCTCACGTTAATAAAATGAGCTCAAGGTTTAACATAATGAGTCTGAAATATATATTAGATGGTAAAAGCATATATTCTGTTTTTGATGTTAACCAAGACAAACAAGACGCCTCCATTTTAAGTTCCTTTATTAACCCAGGTCATCATGAACTTGTTGTAGAAGCAGTTGTATCTGGTAGTGCGAGTGGTGTATTTGATTATTTGAAAGATTACAAAATAAAAGTCCAAGACAGGTATTCTTTTGTGATCCCAGATAACAAAAAAGTTTTAATCTCGGGTATAAGCTATGAAAAAGGTGGAATCTTTACATCTTTTAAAGATAGACCTGCTATGAAATTTGAAACCCAATTACAAAATAAAATGCCGGAGAGAATAGAGCAATAATGAAATATTTTATTATCACAGCGATAGTTTGTTTTCATAGTTCTTTTTCTTATTCTCAGGGATCAGACATATCCACTAGGGCAGAATCCTATTTTATAAACGGAGATCTTTTTCAGGCAGAATATTTATTTAAGGATGTGGCAAAAACATCTCAGGGAGTTGTTTATTCACACGCGATATCGAGACTGGTGGATATAGCAGAACAAAATTCAGACACAGCCCTTTTTAAATATGTTATAGATAATTCAAAAGATTTTAAAAATATAAGATCTGAAGCTAGATCTTCTATAATATATAAAATAGCCAAAATGTCTTTTCATGAAGGGGATTGTGATCTTAGCACGAAGTTTATAGACAGTTTAGATAAAGAAACGCCATATTATTTTAAGGGACAATATATAAAGGCTTCTTGTTTTGTTATTAATAAAAAACACAAAAATGCTTTACTGTTGTTTGATAAACTTTCTAATTATAAGAGTGATTACAATACAAAAGATGTTGTTGATCTTGCTACAATAGGTAAAGCAAGGGTTTTGGTATTACTTGGTAGATTTAATGAAGCTTTGATGTCTTATCAGTTGATAGACGCTATCTCTCCATATTATTTAAGGTCATTATATGAGATGGGTATGTTGATGATTAGCAAAAAGGATTACGAAAAAGCACTATATCATTTAGAAGCTATTTCTTTGTTAGACGATAGAGATTGGGATAAGCAAAAATTAAGCGCAGACTATAGCGAAGATATATCTGAGTTTGATTTTATGAAAGTTAAAACTATCCGTGGCTATATATACATGGAAAACAATATGTATGAAGAGGCAAACAAGATCTTTGACGAAGTCTTGACAGAATATTCAGGTATCAAAAAAATATTTGCTGATGAAATAAATAAATTTAAGTTATCTGATGATCTAACTAAAGTCTTATCACATCCATATAAAGATGGTTCACCTATGTCCGTAGACACCAATATAAACTTTGCTCTTTTTAACAACGATGCAACATATTCCAGAGCTTTTAGAGAATGGTTAACAACCAAAGAAAAGGATTACCTGAGAAGGTCCCTTAGTGTTTATTTTGCCTTAGACAAAAGAGTTGAAGCAATCATTAACTCTAAGACAAGAGATAAATATACTGATCAGGATATCCAATTCATTGCTTTAAGGAATATAATGAATAGATATTTGAAATCTTACATAGCTTCAACAATAAAGATAATAAACAGCAGGCTGGACGATATTGGGCTTAAAGCACAACTTGGCAAAATAGACATAACATGGAAGACAAAAGAAGAGCAGAGTAAAAAGATAAAAAATATTCAAGAGAACAAACAAAAAATAATAGAAGATCTTGATAGTAAATATAAAGGGCGTGATGATTAAGATGTTTAAAAGAACTATTATATTTATTATTGCCCCGTTCTTGTTCTTAGATAATTCATTTTGTCAGGAGCTTAGAGACGCTAAGGCTGATTTTTATAAAAGTTCAAAAGAGTTTGTTAATGAAATAGATAGTATTATAGCTAGGCAAAGAACGCTTAAGAAAATAGATTTAGAAGAATCTTTTGAAGGAAGGGTTGAGAACATAGAGGTACTAGAAGAGTCAAACAGGAAACTTAGTATAGAATCTTTTGAGAATTACCTGAGGGAATATCCTAACAGTGACCATGTCCCAGACGTTTTGTATAGGCTGGGCAAGCTCTATTATGAAGACGCATCACAAAAATTGATAAGAGACACCGAGTCATATGAAAAAGAATATCAAAAATTTATAAGAGGAGAAGTTCAAGTCCTGCCGCCAGAACCTAATATAGATTATTCTTTAGCCGTAGGGGTTTTAACAAAACTTATTAATAATTATAAAGATTATAGATATAGAGATGATGCAATGTATTTACTTGGCTATGCTTATTTTGAAGAAGGCCAGATGGGAAAAGCTGTTCCTGTATTTAGACAGATAATAAATGAATTCCCAAATAGCGAAAGATTGCC
>JAKIZQ010000100.1 GCA_022707945.1 Bdellovibrionales bacterium | reverse complement strand
ATACTCAAAGGTTATGAGGCCTCTAACATAGAAAAAGCTCCAGACCTTGCAATAATAGGTAACGTCGTAAGAAGGGATAACGCAGAAGCTCAACATATAATAAACAACAAAATAGAATATCTTTCTATGCCTCAGGCATTAAGAAAATTCTTTTTTGATAACAAAGAAACTGTCGTGGTAACAGGAACTCACGGAAAAACAACAACCTCATTCATGACAGCGTGGCTTCTTGAAACAGCAAATCTTAAACCCGGATTTTTTATTGGCGGTGTACCAAAAGACTTTAACACAATGGGAAGACCAGCTGTTGGTAATAACTTTGTAATAGAGGGTGATGAATATGATACAGCTTTTTTTGATAAAGAAGCAAAGTTCTTTCACTATAATGCAAAATATCTAATAATAAATTGCATAGAGTTCGACCACGCAGATATATATCCTGATCTAGATAGCATAAAGAAGGCGTTTGCAAAATTAGTAAAAATGATACCAGAAGATGGTGTAATAATTTATAACGCAGACGATAAGAATGTGTTGGATATAATACATCATTCTAAAGCAAAAACCGTCTCTTTTGCTCAAAACAATAAAGAAGCAGATGTTCTTCTGATGAACACAAGAACAGAACACAGCAAAACACAGCCAAAGTTAAAATTTGAGATAAAAAAAGGAACACAAAAAAAGGAATATGAATTAATAATACCCGGATTACATAATGCCATTAATGCAACAGCCGTCATAGCATTAGCTTACGAAATGGGTATAGACGATAGTATTATTAAAAAAGCATTTTCTAGTTTCAATGGAGTTAAAAGAAGACAGGATGTTTATGGGATTTCTGGTGGCAGGATAATAATAGACGATTTTGCCCATCACCCAACTGCAATAGAATATTCCATAAATGCCATAACAGATTGGTATTCGCCAAGGGATGTTTGGTGTTTATATGAACCAAGAAGTGCTACGAGCAGGACCAATATCTTACAACCACAAATGATAAACGCATTAAGTAATGCAAAACACGTTCTTCTTGCTCCAGTAAATCAGCCAGAAAGAGTTTCAGAAGAAAAAAGGTTCAACCCTAAATATGTTTCAGAACAATTATTATTAAAAGGTGTTGATGCACATCCGTGTAGTGATATAGATTCAATGGTAAAACATCTTGTGGACAACACAAAAGAAGGCGACGTTATACTAATAATGTCTAACGGTGGTTTTGGTGGTATATATCAAAAATTAATGGAGGCTTTTAAAGCTTAATATGGATTATCTTCTTATAGAAGGCGGTAAACCCTTAAAGGGTAGCGTAGAAATAAGCGCATCAAAGAACGCGGCATTACCAATGATAATGGCGTCAATACTTTCAGAGAAAAGCATACGATTTGAGAACCTTCCACGCTTAACAGATGTAGATTTTGCATTAAGGATACTGTTAGAGCTTGGTGGTAAAGTAAGCATGAACAAAGAAGGCCATCATATAGTTGCAGATGTGAATTTTACTAACGACGCCAGTTTTATTGCACCATACGACCTTGTAAGAAAAATGAGAGCATCTATTTCTGTACTAGGACCACTGCTCGCAAGATTTGGTAAGGCAAAAGTATCATTACCTGGTGGTTGTGCAATAGGTGCAAGGCCAGTCGATCTTCATATAATGGTAATGGAAAAACTTGGTGCTAAAATAACTGTAGATGACGGTTATATATTGGCTACTGCAGACAAACTAAAAGGCACAGAAATAATATTTCCGTTCGTAAGCGTTGGAGCAACACAGGCAGCCATGATGACTTCAGCAATGGCAAAAGGCACTTCTGTTATTCGTAACGTATCTATGGAGCCTGAAACAGTTGAATTAGGACACATGCTTAACTCAATGGGAGCGAAAATAGAAGGACTAGGGACAGATACTTTAACTATACACGGCACAGACAGCAGAACACTGCCCGGACCAAACAAACCAATAAAGGTAATACCAGATAGAATAGAAGCTGGTACTTTTGCTGTGGCTGCTGCTGCAACAAAAGGCAAAGTAGAGATAAAGAATGCAGTGTCTGAACACATAGAGATCCTCCTATATAATTTAAGAGAATCTGGCGTATGTGTAGAAAACACAAAAGATGGCTTCATTGTTGACGCAAGCAATACAGACAAAATTAAACCCGTCGATATAATCACATCACCATATCCCGGTTTCCCTACAGACCTTCAGGCACAATGGATGGCATACATGAGTGTTGCCAATGGTAATTCCACTATAACAGAAAAGATTTTTGAAAACAGGTTCATACATATAGGGGAATTATTCAGACTTGGTGCAAGAATTAAATATAGTGGTAATCAAGCTTTCATACAGGGAGTCGACAAATTAAAGGGTGCTCCAGTAATGGCAACAGATCTTAGAGCTTCTGCATGTCTTGTAATAGGAGGCTTAGTTGCCGAAGGGGTAACAGAAATACACAGGGTCTATCACATAGATCGTGGTTACGAGAGAATAGATCAAAAGCTCTCTGAGCTTGGCGCTAAAATAACAAGAAACAGGGAATAAAAAAATGAGTGATTGTGTTTTTTGTAAAATAATTAATTCTCAAATACCATCTAAAAAAGTGTACGAAGATGAAAACGTTTTTGCCTTCCAAGACATTTCTCCACAAGCGAAGAATCACATTTTGTTCGTAACAAAAAAACATTATCCAGATGTAGAAGCAATAAATCAAACAGATGAATTAAATAACATATTCAAGGCCATCTCTATAGTCGCAAAACAACTTGGAGTGGATAAAACTGGCTATAGAGTCGTGACTAATAAAGGTACAGATGCAGGGCAAACTGTTTTTCATGTACACTTTCATATGTTAAGTGGTCAAAGACTATCAGACAAAATGGCCTAACCTAAATTTAAATTAAAGCCCCTGCTCTACCATTTGTTTTGCCACTATCTGAAGTTCTTGTGTTCTTGGTACTTCAACATAAAGGGCGTTAACAAGTTCATGGACTTTATTAGCCGGTTCTCTAACATTATCTATTGATGTAACCATGTTGTTCATAGATGTTTTAAGCGCCTCTGCTTCTTTTGTTGTTTTATTATTTGCTATTGCTTTATCTATCATCTTCATGTTCTTGATGCCTGCTTTTTTCCAAGCTTCCATATTCTTCATTTCATATTTCAACATATCGAGTGATGGAAGATCATTTAAAGACAAAACTGGGGTTTTCTTCTTTAAAAGTTTTTGAATATTACTTTTATAAATATTGGCAGATCTTTTTGCTTGTTCCGCCTTTTTAAGCATCTCTTTAGATAAAGCCATTAAATTAGTTCGCCACTCAGGTCTAACTCTATACTGTTTGTTTATATCCACATCGAGAGGTGTTTTAATTTTAGTTTTTCTAATATTTATTTCTTTACCATTTTGAGCATACATATTGTTTATATCAAGAAGTTGCCCATTACCCCCGTAACCAATAAGTTGGTTCTCTAGTCCTATTATTTGATATTGAAGTATTGAGTCCATAGTTAACAGGTTAGATAATCTTGTGCTTGCAGTTACTGCATCAACTGTTTCTTGAACATTACCAAACCTCATAAGAAAATCTCTCCAATAATTATTCATAAGACCTTTTCTTCCCATATCAATAATTTCATCATTAAGGCCAACTCTTTGAGCCTGTACCTCACTTATTTGAGTTCTTATAGCAATAACAGGGTCCGTATATGATGACCCACTACCACCAGAAGCAAGTTTATAAATATCATTTGCAGACTTTGTATATGTTTTTGCGGCAACCTCATTATTTGAATAATTAACCATGTTCTTATTCAGCTCTGAGTTATAAGACGACACAGCATTATATTGAGAAGACATTTTAGGGATACTCTTATTAGCCTGATTAGCCCAGTTTGAATAACCCCCAGAAACGTCGTTGTAAAAATTAGTTGCGTTACCTGAATTAAGTTTAAGTGACGAACCACCACCTACGGTGCTAGGACTTAGGTTATTAACGTTAACGTTATAATTATTTGCACTCCACATTGGACTATACCAAGAATTTCCTGCGCCAACGTTATAGGCTAAAAGATTTTGGTTCGGGATTGTAGCACCAGTACCAGCGGCAAGGTCAAAACTAGACGGCATACCAGGTGTACCAACACCAGATGCAGAAAGATTAAACTTTTGTATGAACGGATCTTGTGCCATTTCTGGACAAAGGTTTCTTACAAAATTAACATGACCAAGAGTTTTTGTTAAACCACTCGTTCCATTTGCCATCTGGTTTGTATAGGCTTTGTTCATCTGTCCCAAGCAAGCTGTTTGTATTAATGGTTTTACATTATTTTCCTGTAGTAATCTTGTTAAGAGAGGGCAATTCTTATCTGAATATTTTGTTATGACATTAGCTCCCACAGGGTTACCAGAGACAAAGGACAAAGCCTGTCTTGAAGACA